>JBJECS010000184.1:0-11651 GCA_051871335.1 Muribaculaceae bacterium
CCGGAGTATCAATCAGGTTGATTTTAAACTTTTCATTATTATACTTCCAGAATGCTGTTGTTGCAGCTGAAGTAATTGTAATACCGCGCTCCTGTTCCTGCTCCATCCAGTCCATTGTCGCTGCACCATCGTGCACCTCACCGATTTTGTGGGTAAGACCGGTATAGAACAGAATACGTTCAGATGTTGTCGTCTTGCCGGCATCAATGTGAGCCATGATGCCGATATTACGAGTATACTTTAAAAGTTCGTCTGATTTAGCCATTGTTTGTCAGTTGATTTTTGAATAATATCAATGAATGGTGTATTTTTTTTAGAAACGGAAATGTGCGAAGGCGCGGTTTGCTTCTGCCATCTTGTGCATATCCTCTTTACGCTTATATGCTCCGCCCTGCTGGTTAAATGCATCTACGATTTCTGCTGCAAGCTTGTCTGCCATTGTCTTGCCACCACGCTTGCGCGCATAGATGATTAAGTTCTTCATTGATATTGATTCCTTTCTGTCCGCACGGATTTCTGTCGGTACCTGGAATGTTGCACCACCTATACGGCGTGACTTTACCTCTACCTGTGGACATATGTTCTCGAGTGCCTTCTTCCAAATTTCGAGAGCTGAAAGTTCTTCCTGGGGCAACTTTGACTTTACTATCTCAAGTGCTGTGTAGAAGATTGAGTAAGATGTGTTCTTTTTTCCGTCATACATCAAGTGATTGACGAATTTTGAAACACGAACGTCACCGAACACCGGGTCTGGAAGTACGAGACGTTTTTTTGGTTTTGCTTTTCTCATTTGAGTTCTTTACTTGTTTTTTTGTTTTTGTAGGCTTGGCTGGTGTCTTCTTCAACGGAGTTCTCTCGCTCCGTTTACTCAACCGTTGTCAGCATCTGACTATCAAAAACGAGATTTAAAACTGTTAATTATTTCTCGTGGTGCTTTTTAGTTACTTCACCGTCACTTATATGGCGATTACTTCTTAGCTGCACCGGCTTTTGGACGTTTCGCTCCGTATTTGCTACGACGCTGTGTACGATCCTTCACACCTGATGTATCGAGAGTTCCACGCACAATGTGGTAACGTACACCCGGAAGGTCCTTTACACGACCACCGCGCACAAGTACAATTGAGTGCTCCTGCAGGTTATGACCTTCGCCCGGTATGTATGAGTTCACCTCTTTACCATTTGTCAATCTGACACGAGCTACCTTACGCATCGCTGAGTTAGGCTTCTTTGGAGTACAGGTGTAAACACGTACACACACGCCGCGGCGCTGTGGACATGAATCAAGTGCAGGAGATTTACTCTTGTACTCAAGAGTAACGCGTCCTTTTCTTACTAATTGCTGAATAGTAGGCATCTTAGTTCTTGTTAATTACTTTGTTTTTTAATACTTTTTATGTTTTTACTTATTTATTGCTTCACACACATATTAAACACCACCTATCTCCCTAAAGCTCAATTCTTTAGGTCCATAGGAGTGCTTACATAGTCTGAAAAACGTTGCAAATTTACAACTTATTTCTCTAATTTCCAAATATTTCGCAAACTTTTTTACAACAAATTTTACCCCATTTTTCTCACACATCACACTCAACCTCTCTTTACCACTCCAAAAACCGCATCAATACACAAATTTAACTTTATTACATATCTTTTAACTTACTTTATCGTGCTGATCACCCCTATTTTCACTCCATTCCCCTTGCACATCTTCAGAATATTCAATAAATTTGCTTCTCAAACCCAACATATCGCACATTATGCCCGAAAACAACATACAATTCGACAATTACCAGCAACAAGTAATAAACATCTCCCACGGACAACACCTCGTCCTCGCAGCACCGGGATGTGGCAAAACCGCAATCCTCGCTGAACGCGTAAAAACAGCACTGCAAAACGGCTTGGACCCGCAAGACATGCTCTGCCTCACGTTCACAAACCGTGCCGCAAGAAACATGCGCGCAAGAGTCGCTTCACATGACACCGAAAGCATTTACATCGGAAACGTACACCGTTTCTGCTCTCGCCTCCTCTTCGACAACGGAATCGTGCCACAGACAACAAGCATCATAGACGACGAAGACGCAATGTCGATAATTCTCGAGCTGAGAGACAAAGCCGAAAATAAAGACATCCTCACATACGAACAATCCTCTACTTACTACGGATACATCCGCCTTCAGCACCTCATGAAGCAATACAGAAACTGCGTCGACAAAAACCTCCTCTTAGACCCCGACGCAGTTAACACCTTCGCGCTCCGTGCCCTTTGCAACACACTCGACATCGATTTCTCCCGCCAAAACATCCTTCGCATCTACGACTGCATACACTCCCGCGAAGACATCGACAGGATATTAAAAGGACATTCTTTCGCATACACCGACCTCCTCGACCAAATGCTATTCGCCAAAAAATTCGACCAATACAAAACTGAACACGACCTAATCGACTTCGACGACATCCTTATCATCGCTTACGACCACCTATACAACAGCACTGAGCACCACCGTTACAAATGGATACAAATCGACGAAGTTCAAGACCTAAACCCTCTGCAACTCGCCATAATCGACCTTCTCTCTGACAACAACTGCTGCACAATTTACCTCGGAGACGAACAACAGTCAATTTTCTCTTTCATCGGCGCAAAGCCTTCTACACTGCAGACTCTCCGCTCTCGCTGCGGACAAAACGTCCACACGCTTCAGCGAAACTACCGCTCCCCTCGATACCTCCTCGACGTTTACAACACTTACGCCATAAACACACTCGGCGTTCCCGGGAACGTCCTCCCACAGCCATCAGGAAACGAAACCGCCCAACCCGGCGACCTAATCCTCACACACTCTTACAGCAACATATCATCTATGGCTGCAACAGTGCAAATAATCCCCGAAACACTAAAAACAGGAAAAACAGCAATCATCGTCCCTACTAACCGCGACGCCGACGATTTCTCCACACTCTGCGAACACATCCCACACTTCAAAATCTCCGGAACAGACTATTTCTCCACCGATGAAGTGCAATTAGCCATAAACCACCTCAACGTAATCGCTTGCGACACAAACTTCATGGCTTGGGCTAAAATCTTCAAGACCACTCGCGCCGCAAAAACTCTCACATCCGCCCGAAAATCCGCTCTCCTCCTCAAAGATGCAGCTATCTCTCCTTCCGACTTCATCCTCCGCCAGGACTCTTCATACGTCATAGACTTCATGAAAACATACCGTAACAGCACCACTGTCATCTTCGACACCGAAACAACAGGACTCGACATTTACGAAGACGACATCGTACAGCTCGCTGCCATCAAGGTCAAAGACGGAAAAATCATAGACACATTCAACGTCATCATGACTACAGACCGCCAAATCCCTCCAATGCTCGGCGACATTCCAAACCCTCTCATTGCCGAATACTCTGCAGCAGACCGAAAATCTCACGACGAAGGACTGACCGACTTCCTCAAATTTGCAGAAAACTGCGTCATCATCGGGCACAACATAGAATTTGACTACAACATCCTCGACTTCAACCTCCGACGATACTGCAATGTCGAACCCATTCAAAATTTACACCCCGAATACTACGACACTCTGAAACTCGCGCGACTTATGCTCCCCGACAAGCGAAACTACAAACTCAAAAGCCTCCTCGAAGAGCTACACCTCGAAGGGGAAAACTCGCACCTCGCCGACGACGACATCATCGCCACTAAATCGCTCGCAGACCACCTCCTGTCATTGATTTTAACAAAAGACTTCCAGACAAAACACAGCCAAATGCTAAACCGCACCGCCGGATTCCGCAAAATTTTCAGAGACCTTTACGGCAAACTCTACATCAACGCCTTGCAAAACCTACACCACCGTGGAAAACCATACCCTCTGGCAGCCGAATTTATCAACATAAAGGATTGGCTTACAGAGCATTCTGGCAGCGAATTGTTATCCAAGAAATACGACTATATCATATCATTCATTACACAAAAGTGTGACGAATGTCCCGACATCAGCCAATGCTCATCACTTTTTGAGCAAAACACAGCATTAAACTCCGACCTCAACACTTATCGGGAATCAGACCTCTGCGACACAGACATAATCTCCGAAAACCTGTTTATTTCCACGGTCCACAAAGCTAAAGGACTCGAATTTGACAACGTCTTCGTGTTCGGTGTCGTAGACGGAACTTATCCACACTTCAAATCCGAAAAAGAAGAAGACCGCCTCGAAGACGCACGAAAACTTTACGTCGCTCTCTCCCGCGCAAAACGTCGCCTCACAATTCTAACCTACGACCACTACGAAATCGCGACAGCTCAAGGCACACGAACATACAAAAAAGAAACAAGCCCATTCATCAGACCAATACTCCCATACTTCACCACACAAAACTACTATTACCCCAATCGACCATACTCCGCCCTCCCGCCCGACGACCAAAGTCGTGCCGAAGAATCGCAATCACCTTATTACCGCGACCGTGGAATATAAAATCCATCATTCCCACCAAGCAATCACCTGATGGAATACATCACTATGTATGGCAAACTGGGTTAGTTATGCGTTATCGAGGTCATGCCCCATACGTTCCTTTTTTGTGTGCATGTAGAATGCATTATATTGGTTGGGAGCAACTTCGATGTGGACATTTTCAACAATTTGTATTCCGTAGGCTTCGAGACCTATGCGCTTTACGGGGTTGTTAGTCATGAGTCGCATTTTTTCCACTCCAAGTGCGCGGAGAATTTGCGCTCCGATGCCGTAGTCACGCTCATCGGCTTTGTGTCCGAGGTGTATGTTTGCGTCCACGGTGTCCATTCCCTGCTCTTGGAGCTTGTATGCGCGTATTTTTTCCATTAGTCCTATCCCGCGCCCTTCCTGGCTGAGGTAAAGTACGAGCCCGCGTCCTTCTGCCTCAATCATCTGCATGGCTTTGTGGAGCTGTTCTCCGCAGTCGCAACGTTTGCTGCCGAAAATGTCGCCTGTTGCGCAAGATGAGTGAACGCGAACAAGGACTGGCTCACCGTCTGCGATGTTGCCCTTTATGATGGCAATGTGTTCGAGTCCGTTGTTAATCTGTCTGAAAGGAATGAGGCGGAAATGACCGTATTCTGTCGGCATATCTACTTCTTCCCCCTGCTCTATCATAGACTCTGTGCGTAGTCGGTATGAAATCAGGTCTTGAATACATACCAGCTTCATTCCCCATTCATCGGCACGCTTGCGGAGTTCTGGTAATCGTGCCATAGAGCCATCATCGCTCATTATTTCCATCAGTGCAGCGGCAGGCTGAAGACCTGCGAGGCGAGCCAGGTCCACTGCCGCTTCAGTATGTCCGGCGCGTCGGAGAACGCCTGCATCTTGTGCGTAGAGTGGATTTATATGCCCGGGGCGACCGAATGTATCAGGAGTTGAATTTGGGTCTGCGAGGGCGCGGATAGTTTCGCAACGGTCGTGGGAAGAGACACCAGTGGAGCAGCCTTCGAGTTTATCGACGGTGACGGTGAATGGAGTACCGAGAACGGATGTGTTCACACTCACTTGCGGGTTTAGTCCGAGTTGCTCGCTACGGGAAATGGTGATAGGGGCGCAAAGTACTCCACGGGCGTTTTTTAGCATAAAGTTCACCTGCTCGGAAGTGATTTTTTCAGCTGCGACAATGATGTCACCCTCGTTTTCTCGGTTTTCATCATCTACAACTATTACCATTTTACCTTCTTTGAAGTCGCGGATAGCGTCTTCTATAGAGTCAAGACGAATTTTTTCCATATCGTTGCGTATCTTTTTTAGTTCTTGGATTTGGTTAACATTTCTTCAATCTGACTGTTGAGTTTCTCTATCTTGTTAAGCTCATCTATCAGTTCTGTGCGATATTTTCCGCCAATTAGCCATATTGGAAGGCTGATTGGGAAGAGTACAAGCGCGGCGATAGCGAAGCGTCGGTCAGATGTAGGATTATAAATCCATATATTTTTGAGTATTGGATAGTCTGAAAGCTTGTTTATTACAAGTTTGTCTTTAGAGTTAGCGAAATATTCCACAGTGTCGTCAACAAGGTCTGCCAGGGATTCGAGAGACGTGCGGTCGTATCCGTTAAGCCAGAAAGCAAACCAGCCTTGTCGAGGCTTGTTTTTAGCAATATAGTCTTTGCAAGCGTCGGTAAGCGAGTGCAGGCGAGAGATTGCATCGTCTGTGACAATGTCGTCCATCACGATTTCCTTCATCTCAACGTGCCTTACCTCGTTTATGCCAAACGCGCGGCGGAGTCGGGAGCCGAGACCCTCAAAGTTAAACACTTCAGAGTCGTTTATTGCTTGCTTCGTGAGGAAGAAGCCGAGGGGAAACAAGACTGCTGTGCTGAGCCACATACCTTCCCACACTTCCCAGCGACCGTCACGAGCCATCTTGTAGCCGGTGTTGTCTATTATGTAGTAAATTATAAACAGTATCACAGAGATGACGAGCGGCATTCCGAGTCCGCCTTTTTTTATGATGGCACCGAGCGGCGCTCCTATAAAGAAGAATATCAGGCAGGCGATAGAGAGGGTGAATTTTCGGTGCATTTCAATTCCGTGCCTGCGGATTGTCTTGTAGTCGTCTGTGACTACATAGCTTCGATATTCAAATTCTTGTTTTTGCCTTCGTGCCTTTGCGAGTGCCTGTACGAGGATAGATTTCTGTGTCGCCGGAGAGCAAACTTGCATCAGAGAATCTACCGGGACAGGCTTCTTGAGCGATACTTCTTTGCGTAAGACTCGCTCCGGCTTTCCATCTATAATCTGTGTAGTGTAACGAGGGAGGGAGAAATACGGGTAGTCGCGTAGGTCTTCGCCATACCGGAAACCGATGCTGTCAACGTGTGCGGTTACTGAGTCGATTGTCTGCTTAAGTTCTGAAATGTTTTTCCCGACATATTGGTTTCTCATTCCGCTTTCATCCATACGGTTGAAATTATTGTCGAATGCAATGAGAATTTCTTTGAGCGAGAATGACTCTCGGCGGTAAGGCACGTTGGCAGTGCGTCGTGCGCCCTGGTCTCGTAGATTTTCAAACTGTTCACCGCTGAAAAGTCGGAGGAAGAGGTGCGTCTTATCTTCCGTGACACTCATACGCCCTGAGTCTGCGAGAATAATGCGCAGCTTGTCCGTGTCGCCGCCATGCGATACGTCGTAAATCATCATGTTGTAAAGCATACCGGTCTCACGGTTTTTGCGCTCCACAAAGATATTGTACCCCGTGACTTGGTCGTAGAAAACGCCCTCCGGGATTTCGAGCTCCGGGGATTTCTGCCTCATAGACAGGAGAAGGGTGTACATCTTAGACTGCGCAATAGGCATTACATTGTTTTGGAAGAAAAATGCACCGATGGCTATCAATACGATGAATGCTATAAGCGGCTTCATAACTCGCATTAGCGAGATTCCGGCGGCTTTCATAGCGGTTAGCTCAAATCTCTCGCCAAGATTTCCAAATGTCATTAGTGACGCAAGGAGGATGGCGAGTGGCAGAGCCATAGGCACCATGGTGAGTGCGGCGTAAAAGAACAGTTCTCCTATGACGCTGATTTCAAGCCCTTTACCTACGAGGTCATCTATATACCTCCATAGAAACTGCATCAATACTATGAACAGACAAATAAAAAACGTCATGACGAACAGAGGCAGGTAGCTCTGCAGCATAAATTTATATAGACGTTTTATTTTGAGCATGTTATATTCATTTTTATGCGCCGATGGCACTTGCCTCAGCTGTTATCAGTGTGCAAAGGTACGAAAAATTTTGGTTATTTTTGAAAATCGCGCTTAAAATGAAAAATTTATCAGAAAAAATTTGGTAGAATAGGAAAAAAGTTTGTAACTTTGCAGCGCTTTAGGAAACGGCATCGTTTCTTGGGCACTGAGGATTGTCTTATGGTGTAATGGTAGCACTGCAGTTTTTGGTTCTGCCTGTCTTGGTTCGAATCCAGGTAAGACAACACGGAAGCCGGCTTTTTTCAGCCGGCTTTTTTGTGTTTTATGCCAAAAAATCGCTCAAAATGGTGCATATTTCGGTTTTTTTAGAAAAAAATACAGAAATATAACCGATAATTGAAGAATAAGTATTAATTTTGCATTAAATTTCAACAATATAATAAAAATTAGTGATAAAGCAACAAGATTATAAACACATTAAATCCCCTAAATGCGCATCTTATGAAAAACCGCAAGTCTCGCATAGCCGTCATCACAGAGATTCTGAATAAACACATCATTCGGAGTCAAGAAGATGTATTGAAGCACCTGCAAGAAAAAGGAATATTCGTAACTCAAGCCACGCTATCGCGTGACCTGAAAAAAGTAAGAGCAAGTAAGACGACGGATGGAAAAGGTCTTTACCGCTACGTTATACTTGAGCCGGAGCAGATGTCTGAAGTCAAAGGACTTAGCGATGTCCCGGTGTTAATGGCAAGCCAGAGGGAAAAGTTCAGCAATGCGGTTCTCTCATGTGCAATCTCTAACAATATCGTGGTTATCAAGACGCGAAACGGATACGCCAGCGGACTTGCTTACGATATTGACACTCTACAGTCTCCCCACATCTTGGGCACTGTGCCCGGGGCGGATACCGTATTGATGGTGGTGGACGATTCTCTAAAGCATGAGCAAATTATTGAATTGCTCTGCTCAATCCTTCCCGACCATGTTATTGAAGGTCTTGGAGAGGAATGGATTGGAGATGCTAAGAAATAACAAACGTTTATTAACCTATTAAAAGGATTAGTTAAATAAAAGATATTTTGTAAAATGTCCGACTGTTCAAACATAGAAATTGTCGTAGCCGGCGAGGAGCACGTAAAATACGTGGACGAAATTTTGGAAACCATCACCGCGGCAGCGAAGGTGCGCGGTACCGGTATTGCAAAGCGTTCTCCGGAATACGTGCGACAGAAAATGCTGGAACACAAGGCGGTTGTTGCCCTGTGCGATGGTGAGTTTGCCGGATTCAGTTACATTGAGTGCTGGAGCAACAAAGAGTTTGTTGCTAATTCCGGCCTTATAGTCGCTAATAAGTATCGTGGGATTGGATTATCCCGACGAATAAAAGAACGTATTTTCAGGCTGTCTCGCGAGATGTTCCCTAATGCGAAAATATTCTCTCTGACAACTGGCGCGGCAGTGATGAAGATAAATTTTGAACTCGGTTACCGCCCGGTGACTTTTGATGAACTGACGACAGATGAAGCCTTCTGGCGTGGATGTGAAAGTTGTGTAAATTACGACATACTCCAGCGAAATGGCGGACATAAGTGCCTTTGCACTGGCCTGCTTTACGACCCGAATGAGCCTTACCATAACAAGGTTATCAATTAGAATGGCTTAAAGCAGAGATTTATTGTTTAGAAATTTTTAATTCATAATAGCGGAAGCGCAAATTAACATATAATGGAAAAGAAAAAAGTAGTATTGGCATTCAGTGGAGGTCTTGACACCTCTTTTGCCGTAAAATACCTGAGCGAAGACTGTGGATATGAGGTATATACCGCAATCGCTAACACCGGCGGCTTTTCTGCCGAAGAACTGAAAAAGATTGAAGAGCGTGCTATTGCCCTCGGAGCTGTTAGCCACGCAACTCTCGATATCACACAGGAATATTATGCTCGCAGCATCAAGTATATGGTGTTTGGTAATGTCCTTCGTAACGGCACTTATCCAATTTCCGTAAGCTCAGAACGTATATTCCAGGCTATTGCCATAATTGAATATGCTAAGAAAATCGGCGCTCACTGCGTAGCTCACGGTAGCACAAGCGCAGGCAATGACCAGATACGCTTTGACCTCACTTTCCAAATCCTGGCACCGGAAATTGAAATCATAACCCCGACACGAGACATGAACCTGACTCGCGACTATGAGATTGAATACCTGAAAAAGCATGGCTATGAGGCAGACTTTACAAAACTCGAGTACTCTATCAATAAAGGCTTGTGGGGAACAAGCGTGGGTGGAAAGGAAACACTGAAGAGCAATCAGACTCTTCCTGAAGAGGCCTACCCAACTCAGATGACGGCAACAGAAGACAGCCAAATCACTATCGACTTCGAGCAGGGAGAAATCTCAGCCGTAAATGGTGTAAAATACGACGACAAGGTTGCTGCAATTCAGGCACTTGAGGCTATCGTTGCACCTTACGCCTTAGGACGCGATATGCACATCGGCGACACCATAATCGGCATTAAGGGCCGCGTAGGATTTGAGGCTGGCGCACCACTGTTAATCATTGCTGCGCATAAAATGCTGGAAAAGCATACTCTGACTAAGTGGCAGCAATATTGGAAAGACCAGCTCGGCACTTGGTATGGAATGTTCTTACACGAAGCACAATACCTTGAGCCTGTAATGCGAGACATAGAGGCTTATCTCGAAAAATCACAGCGAAATGTTACAGGTCGAGTGATTGTGAACCTTATGCCTTACCGCTACGTTTTAGTAGGAGTAGAAAGCGACTTCGACCTCATGAAGACTGATTTTGGCGAATACGGTGAGCTGAGTCGCGCATGGACTGCCGACGACATCAAGGGATTTACCACCATCCTTGGCAACCAGATGAAAATTTACCACAGCGTCCTTAAACGCAATGATAAATCTGATTTATAATGATAAAAGTAGGAATCATAGGCGGCGCAGGATATACAGCAGGTGAACTAATTCGACTGCTGATAGACCACCCCGACGTGGAACTCCGTTGGGTACATTCGTCAAGCAATGCCGGGAAGCCGGTAGTAGAAGTACATAAAGGACTATTTGGCGAGACAAACCTCATATTTACAGACAAATATGACTTTGACGACATAAACATGCTGTTTTTCTGCACTCCTCATGGCGAGTCTCGCGGATTTATGGCAGAGCATGGCGAAGAAATGCCAAAAGACCTCAAAATCATAGACTTGTCAAACGATTTCCGACTCGAAGACGGCAAACATGACTTTGTATATGGCTTACCGGAGCTGAACCGCAAAAAAATGGTGCGTGGCGCAAAACATGTGGCAAATCCCGGTTGTTTCGCCACTGCAATTCAGCTCGCTCTTCTTCCGCTGGCAAAAAACCTGCTGCTAAACTCTGATATACATATCACGGCTATAACAGGTAGCACAGGAGCTGGAGTAAAACCATCTGCTACAACTCACTTTTCTTGGCGTAACGATAACGTGTCTATCTACAAGCCGTTCCGTCACCAGCACCTTGACGAAATACGCCAGACACTTGTTGGACTTCAAAGCGATTTTGACTCCGACATATTATTCGTGCCAATGCGCGGATGTTTTTCTCGCGGAATCTTAGCCGCTATATACGTTGACTGTGACCGTAGCATCGAGGAAATACGACACTTGTACGACGAATATTATTCCGACCATAGCTTCACCTTCGTTTCAGACGCACCCGTAGACCTGAAAGATGTCGTGAACACAAATAAATGCCTTCTGCATCTTGAAAAAATCGATGGCAAACTGCTAATAACGTCAGTAATAGACAATCTCGTTAAAGGAGCGTCAGGCACCGCAGTCCACAACATGAACTTGCTTTTCGGACTTAGCGAAAAAATTGGACTGCAGCTAAAGTCATCAGCATTTTGAGTAGTGGCAGACCCAACACGTCTGCC
>JBJECS010000185.1:0-11586 GCA_051871335.1 Muribaculaceae bacterium
TCTTTTTCACTCACAAAGACAGTCTCGCTCTTGTCTTTCTTAGAGGAAATTTACAGATTTTCCGACAAATTTATATCATTTTTCTCAAGTCGTTCTGAATTTCTCAATAAATAATTTTTTATTACTAAAAATTTTTAATAACTTTGCACAAACTCAAACCCACTTTTCGCTATGACACGTGAACTTCTGAAAGACCTTAAACAAGAAAACAAAAATTCTTCACAGAAAAAAAGAATTATTACATACTATATCCACAACGGGAACTCTACAATTACAGATTTAGCTAAAGTGCTGGACCTTAGCATTCCTACGGTCACAAAGCTCGTCGAAGACATGTGTTCCAGCGGTATCCTTAACAGCTATGGAAAACTCGAGACTGCCGGTGGACGACACCCACAGCTTTATGGGCTGAACCCTGACGCTTGCTACTTTGTCGGAGTTGACATCCGTCGGTTTTGCGTTAATATCGGACTTATTAACTTCAACGGAGAACTCGTTGAAAACCAAATGAACGTCCCTTACACCTTTGAAAACTCTCCGAAAGGACTTGACAACCTTTGCGATATTATCCGCACTTTCATTAGCTCTCTAATAGTAGAAAAAGATAAAATCCTCGACATCAGCATAAACGTTTCAGGGCGTGTTAACCCCGACTCCGGATACAGCTACAGCTGGTTTAACTTCGGTGAAGACCCACTCTCACAGGTCATGACTGACAAAATCGGTATCGACGTCTATATCGACAACGACACACGCGCCATGACTTATGGTGAATACCTTCGCGGTAACATAAACGAGAAAAAAGACATGCTTTTCGTTAACCTCAGCTGGGGGCTCGGACTTGGTATTATCATCGATGGTAAGCTATATAAAGGCAAATCAGGCTTCGCCGGCGAATTTGGGCACACTCCCGCTTACGACAACGAAATTATTTGCCACTGCGGCAAAAAAGGATGCCTCGAGACTGAGGCTTCGGGAAGCGCCATGTATCGTAAACTCGTCGAGCGACACAAAAACGGCGAAAAATCTTTCCTCTCAGACCTTATTGATGCCGGAAAAGAGATTACTCTCGAAAATCTAATAGACGCCATTAATCACGAAGACGTCCTCTGCATTGAGCTCGCTGAAGAACTCGGATACGAACTCGGAAAAAACATTGCCGGGCTCATTAACATTTTCAATCCCGAGCTCGTTGTTATCGGAGGCGTTCTTTCACAGCTCGGCGACTATGTCCTACTTCCCATCAAGACTGCCGTTCGCAAACACTCGCTAAACCTCGTTAACCGTGACACAACAATCCGGCTCTCATCGCTCAAAGACCGCGCCGGTATCATCGGTGCTTGCATGATGGCGCGCTCTCGAATCTTCATAGACAACGAAGCTTGATTATCCAATCTTATTAATCACTAAATAAAACTATCATTATGGACTTTCCTGTAATCATCTCTACAATCGTCGCTACAATCATTTTATGGTTTGCGGGACGTTACATTGCAAAACTTTCAATCAAAGAAGAAAGAACAATCGACAATATGGTTGACCCAAGCAACTGCCATACCATCAATGGCATTGGAACAACCATGAAAGACGCAAACTCGTATGACGACGAGTTTGTCGTATCCTACCAGTTTTTAGTCTTTTTCTTTCTACCCGTATTACCTATTAGCTGCTACCTTATCAAATACTCTCAAACCGACAGCGACAGATGGAGCGTATATGGCTCATTAAACTGGAAGTATAACGAAATTATTGGAATTTACCTCAAATGGTGGGCGCTGCCTATCGGCTTCTTCTCAAGCATATTCATGTTTGGCTAAACCACTCCCATTTCTACTAATTGCATCTCAGCTTTTCTGAAACTGCGTCGGCGAAAGCCCCGTCAGATGCTTAAAATACTTGCCAAATGCAGACTGATTACTGAAATTCAGGCTGTATGCCACTTGCTGCACGCTCATTCCGGAAAAACGCAGCATATTTTTCGCCTCAAGGATTACGTATTCATCTATCCATTCTGCCGCTGTGCGGTTCGTCACCTCCTTGATTATAAACGAGAGATACTTTGCGGATATGCACAGCTTGTCTGCATAAAAACTCACAGAACGCTCCTTTGAGTAATACTTATGCACCAGCTCTATAAACTGCTTAACGTATGTAAAGCGTCGCACTCCCACCTTCTGCACATCATCCTCACCGCTTGCTGCATCATCCACCTCACTCGCATGGCTGTCTGCAACCTGCATCAGCTGATACATCAGCGCGGCTATCAGAGAACGGGATATATTCTTTGTATATAAATTTTGCTCCTCATTGATGCTCGCATTCAAGTATAGCATCTCAAGGTAATTGCGTATCAGCTTGTAATATTCATCATGCAGTGGGAGTATCGGACTATTAACTCGCTTCAGGTGGATATTCTGAAGAACATTCAGGTCTATATTAATGCTCTTCATGAAGTTGCTCGATACACTCAGGAAATAAAACTCCGCACCTTCTGCCTCATCTACTCCAAGCACATGCTGCTGAGTGTTAGAACCTACGACAAGCACATTTTTCTCCTCAAGTACACTCACTTCTGTATTTAGACCTATCTTGATACTGCCTCTCGTCACCAGCACCAGCGTAAGCCCGTCAAACGACACCGGGCGGCTTTCTGACGCCTTTAGGACATTGTTGCTCACGTTTAGCTGACAGATTAGATAGTCGCCCTTCGACTGAGAAAACGTGTCGGCAAACTTCTGTATCGCCTCAAGCTGGTCTAACTGGATATTCTTATCTAACATGACGATTACTTTTTTTCTTCTTTGCGTGCCACGCGCGGTATCATGATTGAAGTGTACACTTGGATGGCGCCTCCAGCAAGTGTAAACGCAAGCCAGTCGCGCGCTCCCTCGCTGTAAAACATGAAAAACGCCGCTACACAGAAAAATATCGCGCTCCACGACTCTATCCTGTACAATCGGCGAAGACGGTCGTTTTCTCCCTTATAGCCGCTAAACAGTCTCGACAACAGCAATATGGCTGCTCCTGCTGTATAGACATATTTATAAACCTCGCCGGCAAAATATTCCCCCTCAAGGTGGAAGATTGGCAACATTGTACCTGCTACTATCAGCAGCATACCTATTGTCATTGCCCAAAGCCAATATTTTTCACTTCTTTTGCTCATATTCTACTCAAATACGTAAACGTCTTCGTTTGGACGCTGAAAATGATACTTTTCCCTTACTACCTCCTCTATTCTTTCCGGGTCGGTTTTAAGTTGCTGATTGAGGTTGTAGTAATAGTCAAACGTGTCTGTGCTCATCTTTATTTCCGCCTCAAGTTCAGCGATTCTCGCATTATACGACGACAATCGCTGAATTGAGTAATCGCTGAAAAAAAGTATATACACTACAATGGCTGCTCCTATCAAAAAAGGTAGAGATATCCACCTCTTATACCAGGGCGCTTTTGTCTTTACTTCCTCCGCCATTGTAATTTAGGTCTCATTAGTCCCTGCTGCCCAAGAAACGGAGCAGATAGAGGAACAGGTTAATGAAATCAAGATATAGCATCAGCGCGCCGATTGTTGCAAGACGGTCATCGCTCGCACCCGGATTTAGCTCTGCAAGACGTTTGATTTTCTGTGTATCCCATGCTGTAAGACCCGTAAAGATGAGCACTCCCACACCTGAGATAATGAAGTCAAACGTGCTGCTCTGCAAAAACAGGTTCACCAAGATACAGATAATCAAGCCGAAAAGTGCCATCACAAGGATTGAGCCAAACTTCGACAGGTCTGTCTTAGTAAAATAGCCATATACACTCATTGCACCGAATGTTCCGGCGGTCACGAAAAATGTAGTGGCGATGGAACCAAGGCTATAAACATAGAAAATCAGCGACAATGTCACTCCATTTAGCAGCGCATATAGGTAAAATAGTAGCGTTGCCGTCGTCTGAGACATCGTATTTATGCGGGCTGACAGATAAAGCACTACGCCTATCTCTGCTATTGCAAGACCCCAGTAAACCCAAGAATTGCTTGCCAATACGTAGGCAAAGTTTGGCAGGAACATTACTGTGAAGAACGCTGTAACTGCTGTCAAAAGCACGCCAAACGTCATCTTCAGATATACACTTTTCATTACGGCACTCACTGTCTCTGCGAAGGAGCGACCATAATGATACTCTACTTGCTGTTGTCCAAAATTGTTGTAACTCATAGTTTATAAGATTATTAATTTATTGATTTTTAATATTTTACATTCTCTCAGGTACGTTAATCCCAAGGAGGCTCATAGCCGTCTTTATCACGTTTGCCGTCACCTTGCAGATTGTAAGGCGAAGCGACCTTACCGCCGCATCCTCTTCGCGAAGTATTGAATAGTCGTGGTAAAATTGATTATATTGCTTTACCAGTTCATATGTATAGTTCGCTATCTGCGCTGGTGAATAGCTTCGTCCTGCCTCTGCAACAGTACTCGGGAAGTCACTGAGGTTTTGGATGAGGGCTATTTCCTTCTCGTTTGGAATCACGCCTGAGTAATCTGCAATAATCGTGCCAGTTTCCTCCGCTTTACGCAATACTGAACAAATTCTTGCATATGTATATTGGATAAACGGACCCGTATTGCCATTAAAGTCAATCGATTCCTTCGGATTAAACGTCATATTCTTGCGTGGGTCTACCTTAAGCAGGAAGTATTTCAGTGCGCCAAGTCCTACTGTCTCGCATATCTGCTCTATCTCTGCCTCGCTCAGACCGTCAAGCTTGCCAAGTTCCTTTGAAACATCGCGCGCAGTGCTTATCATGTCGTCGATAAGGTCATCTGCGTCTACCACTGTTCCCTCGCGGCTCTTCATTTTTCCCTCCGGCAGCTCTACCATGCCATAGGAGAAGTGCACAAGGTCTTTACCCCACTTAAATCCAAGACGGTCAAGCAGCAATGACAACACCTGGAAGTGATAGTTCTGCTCATTGCCTACAACGTATATCATCTTGTCTATCGGATAATCCTGATAGCGCAATTTCGCCGTACCAATATCCTGTGTCATATACACTGAAGTACCGTCAGCACGCAGTAGCAACTTATGGTCAAGACCCGCATCTGTCAGGTCTGCCCACACAGAGCCATCCTCCTTGCGGAACATAATGCCTTTCTCAAGACCTTCCAGCACTTTCTCTTTACCCTCCAGATAAGTGTTGCTCTCGTAGTATATCTTGTCGAAGTCCACACCCATTCGGCGGTATGTCTCGTCAAAGCCGGCATACACCCAGCTGTTCATCATCTCCCACAGACTGCGGATTTCAGGGTCTTTCTGTTCCCATTTGCGCAGCATCTCGCGAGCCTCCTGCATAAGCGGTGAAGCCTCTTTTGCCTCATCCTCGCTCATACCTTGCTCCATAAGTTCCTTTATCTCAGCCTTATAGTGCTTGTCAAAAAGAACGTAGAAATCGCCTATCAGGTGGTCGCCTTTCTTGCCCGTTGATTCCGGAGTTGCGCCATTGCCCCATTTCTTCCACGCCAGCATCGACTTGCAGATGTGGATTCCGCGGTCGTTTACAATATTGGTTTTCACCACTCTGTTGCCGCACGCCTTCAGTATCTCCGCAAGGCTAAAGCCCAATAGGTTATTACGCACGTGTCCTAAGTGTAGAGGCTTATTCGTGTTTGGTGAAGAATACTCCACCATCACCAGCGGTGAATTTTCTCCCGCCGCCACTTTCCCATAATTCTCAGTTGCCGCCATATCACTCAGAACACTGTTCCAGAATGTCGGATTGATTACTATGTTGAGAAAGCCTTTTACTACGTTATAGCGTGCCACTGTCGGCTCGTTTTTCACCAGCCAGTCGCCAATTTCCGCTCCCACAGCCTCCGGCGCCTTCTTCGCTGCCTTCACCCATGGAAACACTATGATTGTGAGGTTGCCCTCCACTTCTTTTCTCGTTGTCTGCGGCACTATGCTCTTTGCTTCTACTTCTACGCCATAAAGCTCGTTAACAGCCTTTGCCACAGCATTTTGAATAATATTATCTATCGTCATTTCTAAAAATTTTTCAACGCATACTTTGTTTAAGCTACAAAGTTAAAAATTTAGATTCAAATTTCAACTATTTTTCCCTGAAAAAATTAGGGGTGCCATATACAGTGGCAGATAAATTACGCCATTCTGAACCTCAACATTTTTCGACGACAGCACTATCGCACGGTCTATTTTCGATGTTTCTGTTGTCATTGCATTATTCAGCGATGCATGCTTTTTATATTCCGCTCCTGATTTAACTTCTATTATCGTTATCCCCTCAGAGTCCGGTATCACAAAGTCAAGCTCAAGTTTACTCTTCTTGTCATAATAGTGTAGCGGTATTTCATTTGCAGCTATTGTCGTTGCCACATAATTTTCCGTGATAGCACCCTCATTGATTTCAATATTTCCTTTCATGACCTCAAACTGTTTGTTCTTAAGCAGTTGAGAGCACAAAAGCCCTGTATCCACCATATACAGCTTATACAACCTGCGGTTTTCGTATGCTTCAAACGGCAGTTCAAATGCTTTGGTATTGAATGAATAATATGCTATTCCCGCATCTATCAGCCATTGTGTCGGGTCTTCATATTTCCTCAACGATGCTCCTTTCTCAAGGCTCGATAACACAAAGCGTTTATCTTGTTTTCCAAGTGCTGATGGCATTGCGTCAAATACTCGCTTCACCAGCTGAGACTGACTACCTGCATAGTTCGTAATGTCGCTCCGATATGTTGTCATTATTGAATTTTGTACCCTCACAACTTCATTAAAATCAGATTGTGACACAAACTTATGAACCGCCTCAGGCATGCCACCTACTACCAAATATTCGCGATAAAAACGGCTCAACTGACCATGGATAAAATCCGGGACAAGTTCAAGTTTTCTATACGATTTTTTTACCAATTCTATCACGTCTGCCGACACGCCTCTTGCCCATAAAAACTCTTCAAAATCCATAGGATATACGTCATACCTTTCTTCATAGCCCACAGGATAAGATGGGACAGGTTTATAATTTATACCCAGTAAAGACCCTGATTCTATATAGTCATATTTATGCTCTTCCACAAGAAACTTTATCGCTGTTCGTGCCTTAGGACACTCTTGGATTTCATCGAAGAAAACAAGTGTCTTTCCTTCGACAAACGGTCCGAAACCCATAGCTGATAAGTTGGTGACTATTGTCCGAGTACTCAACTCACCATCAAAGGCTTCTATTGCCATAGGATGTTTCACAAAGTTAACCTCCACAAAGTGGATATAATGCCTCTTCGCGAATTCTCTCACTGAGGTCGTCTTCCCCACTTGACGAGCCCCAAATATCAGCGGCGCCTTATTACGCCCTGATTCATACCACTTTTCAAGCCTTTCGCTTATCTTCCTTCGTAACATATTTACAACTTTTCGCCATGGTTTTAAGGATAATTTTACAACTTTTTGCCACACTTTTTAATACCTTTGTGCAACTTTTCGCCATGGTTTTCAACGCAAATTTACAACTTTTCGCATATAGTTACAAATAATATTCAAGATTTTTCGTAAAAATAGGCTGATATTTCAAAAATTTTGCGTAAGTTTGCATTTTAGGTTTTGATAACAAGTATAAAAGACAAGTTAAAAATGCAATTATTCCCGGTTTATCCCCTGTATGACGTCGAAATCGTCCGTGGACAAGGATGCAAGGTGTGGGACGCTAATGGCGTCGAATACCTCGACCTCTACGGCGGTCATGCTGTGATTTCAATAGGTCATTCTCACCCTCACTACATCAAAAAAGTGACCGAACAGCTCGCTAAGCTCGGTTTTTACTCAAACTCCGTCCACAACTCAATTCAGCAGCGGTTTGCTCAAAGGCTCGGCAAAATTTGCGGATACGACGACTATAGCCTATTTCTCATAAATTCCGGCGCTGAAGCTAACGAGAACGCCATGAAACTCGCGTCTTTCGCTACCGGAAGACGTCGTATCATCGCTTTCTCTAAAGCATTCCACGGCAGAACTTCCGCCGCCGTTGAAGTCACTGACAATATTAACTACAAAGCACCGATTAACCGAAACGACCTCGTCACTTTCGTCCCTCTCGGCGACATCGATGCCGTAAAGCAGGAAATTGACAAAGGCGACGTGGCTTGCGTCATTATCGAAGGCATTCAAGGCGTGGGAGGCATACAAATCCCTGACGACTGCTTCATGCAACAGCTTCGCAAGCTGACGGAAGACAACGGAGTAATCCTAATCCTCGACGAAATTCAATCAGGATATGGACGCTCAGGGAAATTTTTCGCTCACCAATACTCCGGTATCCGTGCCGACATCGTCACCGTCGCAAAAGGCATCGCAAACGGGTTCCCTATGGCTGGTGTTATCATTTCTCCTAAATTCCAACCCATCTACGGACAGCTCGGCACCACTTTTGGCGGAAATCACCTCGCTTGCGCCGCCGCTAACGCCGTCCTCGACGTTTTTGAGGAAGAAAAGCTCGTAGAAAATGCCGCTAAAGTCGGACAATACCTCCTCAACGCTCTCCAAGGGATGAAAGGAGTCAAGGAAGTTCGTGGCAGAGGACTCATGATTGGCATCGAAATGGAAGAACCCGCCAAAGAATTGAGAAAAAATCTCATTTTCTGCCACCACGTTTTCACCGGAGCAACAGGTACACACGTCATCAGGCTTCTCCCTCCACTCTCCCTCACAATGGAGCAGGCAAAAGACTTTGTAGAGCGATTTAAGAAAGCAACAAACAACATATAGTACTTATGTCAGTAAACAAAGTTATACTCGTGGGATTCGTCGGCAAAAGCCCCGACATCCGATATATCGACGGCGTTGCCATGGCTTCGTTCTCCCTCGCCACTACTGAAAGGCAGAGAACTTCTCCCACTGGAGTCGTTATCCCGGAGCGAACAGAATGGCACAACATCGTCATGTGGGCTAAAGATGCAGAAATCGCCGAAAGGTACATCACAAAAGGCACAAAACTATACATCGAAGGTCGCCTCAAAACACGTGTCTGGCAAGATAAAGCGGCGCTAAAGCACAATATCACCGAAATAATCGTTGAAAATTTCGACATCTTACAGCGACCCGCTACCGGCTCAACACCCACAACGCCACCGCCTCCTGAAATCAACAAAAACTAACAAATAACAATTTTATGAAAAAAGAAAACAACCAAACTCCACAAATCGACGACGTGGATCCACAGTCATTGAACGAAAACGCCTTCCGCGAACTCAAAGAAGGCGAACAATACCGTCCAATGATGCACCCCACACGCGATTACCGTGAGGCTACTCCTTACTCCATCGGTATGGGTATCCTCCTCGCCGTCCTTTTCAGCGCCGCGGCAGCATACCTCGGACTAAAAGTAGGTCAGGTGTTTGAAGCCGCAATTCCTATCGCAATCATCGCAGTTGGGCTTTCCGGCGCACTCAAACTCAAAAACCCATTAGGACAAAACGTAATAATACAGTCTATCGGTGCTTGCTCCGGCATTATCGTAGCTGGCGCAATTTTCACACTTCCGGCCATCTACATCCTCCAGGCTAAATATCCCGTAGAGCAATACCCTGAAATGGATGTGAACTTCATTCAGGTATTCCTCAGCTCGCTCTTCGGTGGAATACTCGGAATACTATTCTTCATACCGTTCCGAAAATATTTCGTAAAAGACATGCACGGAAAATACCCATTCCCTGAAGCTACAGCTACAGCACAGGTTCTCGCCAGCGGTGAAAACAAAGAAAACAAAGGTCAGGCTCTCACACTCGTCGTTGCCTCGCTCATCGGAGGAATTTACGACTATGTAGTCGAGACTTTCGGCTTCTGGGCTAACACTCTCAGCACCACCGCCACACAGTGGGGACAGACCATCGCTGCAAAAACCAAACTCGTATTCTCTTGCAACGTAGGCGCTGCAGTGCTCGGACTCGGATATATCGTAGGACTAAAATACGCATTCATCATCTGCGCCGGCTCACTATTCGTTTGGTGGGTAATAATTCCACTCATGGGAGCTTACGGCTCAGAACAGCTATTCTACGGACAAGACCCACAGACTATATTCAACGACTATGCACGACTCATCGGCATTGGTGGTATAGCCATGGCTGGAGTTATCGGAATCATCAAGTCCTGGGGAATAATCACACAAGCCGTAGGACTCGCCCGCAAGGAATTTAAAGTCGGCGCCGACGTTGAAAAGCCCATCCGATGGCAGTGGGACATCTCCATGAAAAAAGTAGTATTCTTCATCGCAATCGCGCTCATCGCCGTTTTCATATTCTTCTACTTCGGAGTAGTCAGCACACTCACACAGGCTATCGTAGCTTGGATAGTAGTCACAATCATCGCATTTCTCTTCACCACCGTTGCCGCTAATGCTATAGCTATCGTGGGCACAAACCCTGTTTCAGGAATGACACTCATGACACTAATCGTAGCATCCGCCATCTTCGTCGCTATAGGACTTAACGGCACAAAAGGTATCGTTGCCGCAATGGTTATCGGAGGCGTAGTCTGCACAGCACTATCAATGGCTGGCGGAATCGTCACAGACCTCAAAGTCGGATACTGGCTCGGCTCTACTCCTCGCACACAGCAGACATGGAAATTCCTCGGCACACTCGTCTCAGCTGCAACTGTTGGCGGAGTTATGCTTCTCCTTAACCAAGTTTACGGATTTACAGGTGAAAACGCTCTCGTCGCTCCTCAAGCAAACGCTATGGCTAAAGTTATAGAGCCTCTCATGATGGGAGGTGACACACCTTGGATACTATACATGGTCGGCGTTATACTCGCAATTCTGCTTGACCGACTCGGAGTACCGGCACTCGCATTCTGCCTCGGAATGTTCATTCCACTCAGCCTTAACATTCCACTACTCGTGGGAGGACTCATCGCATACATCGTCAAAAAATCTTCTAAAGACGAGCAAATATCTATCGCTCGCAGCGAGCGTGGAACTCTCATCGCATCTGGACTCATCGCCGGAGGTGCGCTCTTTGGCGTTTTCGCCGCACTCACCAAATTCCTCGGATTTGAATACACATCCGGCATATCACAAATAAACCTTCAGATTTTCGCACTCATCGCATACGCTCTCCTAATCGCATACTTCATCTGGGATAGCTGCAGAGTCAAAAAACTGAAATAAAAAGCCATAACACCAACACGAAGCGCTCGGGCAATCACGTCTGAGCGCTTTTTTAATCTCAATTTTGCCCATTTCACAAAAAAAACTTTCAAAAAACTCACCAAAAAATTTGCACAATCCAAAAATTTGCCGTACCTTTGCATCGCAAAAACCAATGGTGCCATAGCTCAGTTGGTAGAGCAAAGGACTGAAAATCCTTGTGTCCCCGGTTCGATTCCTGGTGGCACCACGCAAAGCAAAGGGCAAGCCGCTGAATTTCAGCGGCTTGTTCCTTTTTTTTACACTCTTATTAGTCCGAAACGCCCTAATACTGAGCCTCACATTGCCGTTCAATGTGTTTCAATAAACACATTTCAGAATATTGCTGTCCGCTAAAACTCAAAAGGACACAGAATATCTGTCCGAAGTCCCTT
>JBJECS010000186.1:0-11422 GCA_051871335.1 Muribaculaceae bacterium
TGGCTTACCAACGAATACTTCCGAATCGGAGCAAGCCGACTCGCTAACAACCTCCTATCCGACATCCTCGGCACAGAAACTAAATTCTTCTAATTCTTATCATCAATGAAATATTGGATTATAATAAACAACGAGCAAGCCGGACCTTTTGAGCTGGAGCAACTCACCTCTATGCCCATTAAGCCCGACACTCCCGTCTGGCACGAAGGACTTCCCAACTGGGTCCCGGCTGCTCAAGTTACCGAAATCCGTAACCTTTTTGAAGCTCCACAGCAGAACTCTGCCCAACAGCAAGAACCCGACACTCAGCAAAACGAAACCAATGACGGCGACTTTGAGGAGTTTAAGCCGCAAGACAACCAAAACAGCGGCTATCAGCAACAGCAAGGCAATTTCGGCTATCAGCAAGGAAGCTATCAAAACAACGGATACACACAAGGCAACTACACATATCAGCAAAAAGAACACACCGAAAACAGCGAAATGCCCAAATGCCCTGACAACTACCTCGGATGGGCTATCGCCGCAACACTCCTTTGCTGCATGCCACTCGGTATCGTGGCAATAGTATATGCCTCAACCGTAAAAACACGTTACAACCGTGGTGACTACGACGGAGCCGTAAAAGCATCAGACAGAGCACAATGGTGGATTATATTCTCCATCGTTTTAGGGCTCCTGATTGCACCTTTCCAGGTACTCATCTCATTATTATGATTCAATATCGCAAAAAGACAATCGCAGTGGCAGTCATAGTGATTGCCACCGCGTTTTTTGTGATTTATAGACACTTCGACCCCGCAGAACATACATTCTTTCCCCGTTGTCCCTCAAAACTTATCACCGGGCTCGACTGTCCCGGATGCGGCACACAACGTGCGCTCCACGCAGCCCTTAACGGCGACTTTGCCGCCGCATTCCACCACAACGCCATCCTTTTTCTCGCCATCCCATTTCTGATACTATACGTCACATCATCCCTCTTCAAATCACACCTTCCACGCCTTTACACCGCCACACACTCCACACTCGCCGCAATCCTCTCCCTCATCATCCTCATTGCCTGGTGGATTATCCGCAACATCTTCCCCTCCCCATTCTGACGCCCCCTCACAAAACAACAAGCGCCGACATGTCTACTACACATCGGCACTTGCATTTACTCTATATTCACTTTTATCTTACTTCCCCAGAGCACAACCCTTGCACTTTTCCGCGATTTGGGTAAAGAAATCATTACCCTTGTCATCTACGAGGATAAATGCCGGGAAATTTTCAACTTCTATCTTCCAGATTGCCTCCATACCGAGTTCAGGATATTCCAGCAATTCCACCTTCTTGATAGAATTTGAAGCCAAAACCGCTGCCGGCCCACCGATAGAGCCAAGGTAGAAGCCACCATGCTTATGGCATGCGTCTGTCACCTGCTTGCTTCGGTTTCCCTTCGCAATCATTATCATAGACCCGCCATTATCCTGGAAATAGTCAACGTATGGGTCCATACGACCGGCTGTTGTCGGTCCGAATGAGCCTGAAGGCATCCCTTCCGGTGTTTTTGCAGGACCCGCATAATAGATTGGGTGGTCTTTAAGATACTGTGGCATCTCCTCTCCGCGGTCTAGGCGCTCCTTAATCTTTGCATGTGCGATGTCACGACCCACGATAATTGTGCCATTCAGTGAAAGGCGGGTTGATACAGGATACTTAGTCAATTCTGCAAGTACCTCTGCCATTGGGCGGTTAAGGTCTATTTTTACTACATCGCCCTCACCTGCCTGGCGAAGTTCCTCAGGTATAAGTTCACCCGGATTTGAATCAAGCTTTTCTATCCATAGACCCTCACGATTGATTTTTGCCTTGACATTGCGGTCCGCAGAACAGCTTACACCCATGCCGATTGGGCATGACGCACCATGGCGAGGCAGACGGATTACGCGTATATCATGTGCAAAATACTTTCCGCCAAACTGTGCGCCAAGTCCTATTTTGCGTGATGCCTCAAGCAGCTCCTGTTCAAGCTCTAAGTCACGGAACGCATGACCCAGCTCATTGCCCTCTGTTGGCAGCGAATCATAATATTTCACTGACGCTTTCTTTACCGTCGCAAGGTTCATTTCCGCCGACGTACCGCCGATTACGAATGCAATATGATAAGGAGGACAAGCCGCTGTTCCAAGTGTCTTCATTTTTTCCACAAGGAATGGAACAAGGGTCTTGGGGTTGATTATCGCCTTGGTCTCCTGATAGAGGTAAGTCTTATTTGCGCTACCGCCACCCTTCGCTACAAACACAAACTTGTATTCGTCGCCATCTACGGCATACAGGTCTATCTGAGCCGGCAGATTGCACCCCGTATTTACCTCGTCATACATATTCAGGGGCGCATTCTGTGAATAGCGCAGATTATCTGTCGTATACGTCTCATATACTCCGCGTGACAGATATTCCTCATCATGTCCGCCCGTATACACGTCCTGACCTTTTTTACCCATTATGATGGCTGTTCCGGTATCCTGGCAGAATGGCAGCTGACCTTTGGCTGCTATTTCTGCATTGCGAAGCATGGTCAGAGCCACAAACTTGTCATTTTGGCTCGCTTCGGGGTCATTCAGGATTTTTGCCACCATTGCATTATGTTCGCGGCGTAGCATGAATGCATTGTCGTGTGTAGCCTGGCGAGCAAGCACTGTGAGCGCCTCTGGGTCTACTACCAATACTTCGCGCTCTCCGCATTTTTCCACTTTTACGTAGTCTGACGTTAGATGATAATACTCAGTCGTGTCTTTTCCCATCGGAAACATTTCCTGGTATTTAAACGGTTTTGTTGCCATGATATAAAATTTATATGGTTTTTATTTTGTTAGTTTCATTCTGCAAAGTTAACGTTATTACTTGACATTTCCGAATAATAACTCTATTTTTTACAAATACTGGGTCATAAAAATCGGCAACATTATTATGTCGCCATCTTTACGTAAATCTTTTGTATATATCAGGTAGCGATGCAGTATTCTATCGGAATACTTCTTTTGAAAAGCATCAAGCGACGCATGTGTCTTATATCCTGATGATTTGACTTCTATCGGACATATCTTATTTCCTGAGCTTATCAGGAAATCTATTTCATAATTATGCTTTCCACTTTCCGTCGGCCAAGTATGGTAATATAGCTCATAACCCTGAGATTTTAGCATCTGACCAACCATATTTTCATAAACATATCCCAAATCTGCCGACAGTTTATCACTCAGCAGTTTTTGATAAATCACGTTGTCGGTCACGTCTTTATCCCAAAAGGCAAGCGTGATAAAAAGACCCGTATCTGATAGAAACAATTTATACCTGTCGCTGTCTTCATGCAGTGATAGACCCACATTCGGGTCGTTTGCATGATGTGAAAACATTATCACCTGAGAGTCTTCCATATCCTGTAGTATACTCTCTATCCTGTCTATCTTCCCGTTCTCTAATACGCCTGACACCTGATAACGAGACGCGTTTTTGTATAGCTGACCCGGTATTGAATAGAATATCCTTGTCGCTTTGCCCGTTTCATCTATTTTCCTGAAATCTTCAGCATATAGCTCTATTATCTCACGCTTTACGCTATCTACTATTCCTAAATTTTTGCTTTCTATATATGCGTTTACTGCTTGGGGCATTCCTCCTACAAGCATATACAGACGGAAGTCTCTCATCGCTGTTCTTACTATCCCGTCCCCTATCGGCTTTTGACGTATATACGCTTCTTTCATTATTTCCACCGACACGTTATCTCCAAGTGCCCACCTGAATTCCTCATAATCCATCGGATATAATGTCAAGCGAGTCTCCTCACTTGGGATACGAATATCCTTTATATTTCGTTTGATGGATATTAGAGACCCGGTCTCTATATAGTCATATCTATGGTCTTTTACCAATTTCCTTATTGCCTGACGTGCTTTTGGACAGTTCTGCACTTCATCAAATATTATCACTGACTTCCGCTCTTCTAGCCTTACGTTATATTGATATTGAAGACTGAAAAACAATTTGTCAAGGTCTGATATATCTTCAAATAACTCTCTTACACTTTGTGGAGCCTCTACAAAATCTATTAAAATATAAGACTCATATTCTCGTTTTGCAAACTCTTCTGCTATCGTTGATTTGCCTGTGCGACGCGCTCCTTGTATCAGCAGAGCAGTACTGCCTTGACGCTCCGTTTTCCACCTGAGCATCTTGTCATATATTTTGCGCTTAAATACGTTTTGTCCCATGTTCCTCTGTTTTTGTGGCAAAGATAATCATTTCTGCCGAAAATCTCACAATTTTTTTTTGCCATTTCTGCCGAAAATCTCAATTTCTTACCCCTTTTTCATCCATTTTGCCGATTTCCTCACAATTTATTTCCCCATTTTTGCCGAAAATCTCACAATCTTTCAAAAATTCCAAATACCTAATTAAAAGACCGGGCAAACAGCCTTAAAAAAAGCTATTTGCCTGGTCCATTCTATTATCTATTATCTTTATCTCACTACCACCTTCTTGCCATTCACAATATAAATGCCCGAAGTCATAGGTATAAACGATACGCCCTCTACATTTACCTTGCGGACCGCTACACCCGTCACATTGTGGATAGTAAACATTTGCCTGTCACTGCTGTTGATGACTATTCCGCCTACTGTGCCCGTCACGCTGAACGAGTCTTCCGCTTCGATTTCATCTACACTTACAGTATTGTCCTTACCATTGTAAACAGCTATTCTGCGCAGTTTAACCTCCTGGCTAACCTTGTCGCCAAGGTCTATACGGAGCACATCTCCTGCATAGCCCCAGCCAAAGTTATTCCGAGCTTCTGAAATATCCACCACAAGCTTCGTCCACTCACTCGCTGCCGGCATCACTCCATAATATTTCTGGCAGCGTGTTGCCGTCTCAGGACTGAGGAAATAGACCTCAAACGGTTCAATATCCGTTGTTGAAGTATACTCTAGGTATAGCTTCGTCGCATCGCTGTTCAGGTTCTTTGACAGCGGATTTGTGCGCACAAACGGGTCATTGCCGATGCTGTTTATCGTCCAGCTGAAATATGCCGGACCGTCGCCAAACTCCACTTCGCTTCCTTCAGGGCTCGGGTCTACGTCACGATTCAGACAAAGATGATTTGAACCAAGATTGTCAAGCGTCAGATACTCTGTAGACGTATATTCGCCCTTGTTTATGCAGATATTGCGGATTTTGAATGTCACGCCCGATGCCGTTCCCGGGTCAAGGCGGATATAGTCGCCCTCATAGCCCCAGCCATGATTTCTGCGTAGTGATGATATATCCACTGTCACCTTCTTCCATGTACTCGTTGCAGAAAGGTTGCCAAAATTTATGCTCCTTGATTCCGCTGCATAATCCACAAAATATCCCTTAAATTCAGTGATATTGGCAGATGACTGATACTCAAACATCAGAGTGTTTGCTTCTGAGCTCAAGTTGGATTCAAGGACTGTTGTATAGAAAAATGGGTCGCCGCCGTCTGAAGTAACTATTGTTGTCTCACCTCTCTGTACGTCATACGACACGCTGCACTGGTTTGCACCATCAGACCTCGCGCCTATGTTGGCGTTATCCATACATTGACCGCTGTTCATACACAGATGGCGCATTTTCATCACTGTTCCGCTCTCGCCTCCAAAGTCTATGCGAAGATTTGTTCCGGCTGCTCCCCAGCCCCATTGTTTTCTCAGTGGTGCCATATTGATTGACACCTTTTTCCATTCTGATGACGCATTCAGAGGCACTATCACACTGCGCTCCTCATAAAACAGACCGTTCGTTGAGATAAACACCTGGAAATCTATATCTCTGTCAAGTTGATATTCAAACTCCAGAGAATTTGAGTTGTCAGACAAGTCTACTCCCTTTGCCTGAGTCTTCATGTTCGGGTCACCACTCGTTGATGTAATCGTATAATACTGATACGTCCCGTCATATGAACAGTTAAGACCTGATTTTGTGCTTTGGTCAAACTCCAGACGATAGCTATTGTCACCCGTTGCTGACACACCATGATGTATCTGGTCCCAGCTGCTTATTCCTATCACAGACAGATACTGGTTAAACACATTGTCCTCATTTGATGTCCCTGCTGCCTGCCATACATACCATGCCGGCTTGGGGGTATTGTTTTCGTATCTCAAACCTAACTTTAGGTCTCCCTCTGCTGAGTTATCTCGCCAGTTATGCCACAATGCCGCATCTACTCCCGCATTTTTCACTATCTTCTTCCATGCCCATGCAGCTCCTGCCGCTTGTACTTTCAGGTAATAGCTGCTATTATCCATCGCATTTACTCCATTCTCCGAGAAGAATAACATTCGCTTTTCCTTTCCCTGGTAGTAATGCTCGCGGCGGAGCATCCAGTCTGATATCACCTCTATATTCTTAAACGTTGAGAACCCCGAACCCTCTGAATACGTCGCTTCGGTATCCGTATTCCAGAACTCCGGCTTGTAAAAGTCCTGTGGATATACGTGCGCTGCCACGCCCCACCGATAGTCTCCCTCTACGCCACTATACACCAGCATATTGTCTATCATGTTCTTTGCCGGAAATCCTGCATCACCCGAATCTGTGTGCTTTGTATTCCAGCTTGATGTAAAAGAACCCAAAACGTAGGCATTCTGGTCATACTGGCGTACGATATTTGATACCAGGCGCATTGACTTCTCGTATGTATCTACATACCTCATTATCGGCTGTTTTCCCATATTTGTCCACACCAGGTTCTGGTCTGTTTCATTATGCATTATCCAGTGATGGATGCGACCGTTACCACTCTGTGAATAGCGGTTTGCAAGGAAATCTATTGTTGCCGCATAGACCTCTGTGCCATAGATATTCGTCACGTCTGGCATTGAGAATATGCCATCACTCGTATATTCCGGGTGGCTTAGCGCTGTCGCATACTCCTGTTCACCTCCGTTCGGGTGGATTAATATGATGGCTGCCACCATTACACCTTTCTGCTCGCATGTCTTCAGCTGGCTGTCTATAGTCGCAAGAGTTGAACCGTTGATGTAATATGTCTTGCCGCCATACTCGTGTTTCACGTCTGATTCTGAGCCATTGCACATTACAAGTGTGTTCACCATTATGTTGTAGGTCACCCAGCTCAAGCCAAGGTCATCTATTTCTGACATGAAGTCCAAATCCGGCATGCCAAGACCTTTTTTTGACTTCAATACCGCTGGTTCTGCATGGCGTATCTCATTCACCTCATCTGCATAGTGTGCATGTGACACGTTTCGAACTCCGCCATTATTTTCATACAAGGCAAACTTGCTCAATAGGCGGTCATACTTATACCCCGCTATCTGCGAATATCTGTCCACTGTCACCTCAAAGTCACCGGCTGGCACCTCGCCAAAATCCTCATAGTCGGTCATCTCAAACGTATTGCCGTATGAGGTCACGCCCGCAAGTCTGTAGCCGCTCTTCGCCGCTTTTCCTCGGATTATAACCTTGTCCTCTGTCACTTTTACGAAACTCACCTCCGACGCATAGTCTGCGGCAAGATAACGCTCAATGGCGCGTGACTGGCTCTGCTTTGTCGCATCGCTCACTGCTACATGGCCGAATATGCCGATATTCTTTATCTTTATCGAAACTCCACTCTTATTGCCAAAGTCCATACGAAGCTTGCTCCCACTGCCGCCCCAGCTATGCTGGCTGCGGTAGGTCGCCAGGTTTATTGACACAAACTTCCACTCTGATGTCTTTGTGAGCAATCCCCTGAAATGTGCTGAGCGTGACTCGCTCTCCGGGTCCCGGAAAAACAGCTGAAGGTCATCTATATCTTCAGATGCCTGATAGTAAAACTCCAGGCGCACGTCTTTCAGGTGCATGTCACCCGTTGCATTCGTCACGATGTGTGGGTCTGTCCCTGTCGTCACCATCTCACAATACTCTGAATTTGACCCATATGTCATATCCACCTTCGTCGATGAATCAAACGTAAGCCAAGTATTCGCATTTGCCATAAACGGAAATGCCATTACAATCAGTAATAGTGTTCTTAAAATTTTCATTAATCCGTAAGTCATTTTGTAGTTATTAGTAATTATGTTTTTAATTTTACTTATTTTTCCCCATCCATAAAAATTATTACATTTAAGGATTTTCACTGCAAAGATACAAAATATATACCCCCTTTGTCAATACCTTTTACATTTTTTAACACGATTTGCTGTAAATTTTCTGTAATTTTGTCTCCTAATTACTTTTTTGAGTTTATGAAACGCATCAAATATCTACTATTTTCTGTTTTAATTTCTGCATCTTCTCTCACTGCGCAGCCTATTTCTAATGCAGCCGAGCATTTCCGCATTGCCGTCAATATGTTTGCTGACAAAAACTTTGCCGGATGCATCGACCAAATGACCGCTGCCAAATCTTTAGGGCTGCTTGACTACGAAAAAGCTGACCTCCTTATAGCTCTCGCAACTAACGACTCTCCGTTGCCTGCCATTAATTTCCTCACAGACTATCCGGCTTCACAATACAGGCACATTATTCTCTGCCACATTGCCGATTACTACCTCGGAAATGACGGCGACAGTGCTGCGGCTCTCAAATACTTTGCAAATGCCGACATTGAGGCGCTTAACGAATACGATGCCGAAGACGCTTCGCTACACCATGCCATCGCTATGGCTGACCAAAAAATTTGGAAAAAGGCTCAGGCGCTTTTCTCTTCGCTCCGCGGTACTCGACACGACAACGAGGCTAAATTCTACCTCGGATACATCGCTCTTGAACAGGGCGACGCTAAATCTGCCGTCTCTCTCCTCGAGTCTGTAACTAAAGCAAATTCAAGACCTACCGCCGATACCGACTTCTTTCTCGCACAGGCTTATTACTGCTCCAAAGACTTCAGCCGAGCCGCTTCTCTCAGTGCTTCTCTCATCAAAATCGGCGAAAACGGAAATACCGACCTTTTCACCGAAATGCTCAGGATTAATGGTGAGGCTAACTACAACCTCGGAAAACGCGAAATAGCCGTCAGCAACCTGAAAAAATACGAAGCGCGAACTTCACACCCTGCTCTCCCCGCTCTTTACATCCTCGGTGAAGACGCTTACAACTCTGCCGACTATACCCGTGCTATATCTTGCCTCTCTCCAGTCTCTCGTGAAGACTGCGAAATGGGACAGGCGGCTTGCCTTTTGCTCGGACAGGCTTATATCCATTGCGCGAAATACGACGCAGCTCTCATTGCTACACAAAAGGCTTACGACATGACTTTTAACGAATCGCTCCGCGAATCCGCTCTTTACAACTATGCCATCGCTAAAATGATGGGCGGACGTGTGCCTTTCGGTAATTCTGTCGCCACTTTCGAGCAATTCCTCCGTGAATACCCTGACTCGCGATATGCTCCTGATGTGCAAAAATACATCATTCGCGGATATATCACAGACAATAACTACGACGCCGCGCTTAACAGCATCAACGCACTGAAATCTCCTACTAAGGAAACGCTACGCGCTAAGCAGATTATCCTTTACACTCTCGGCTGTCGTGCTCTAAATTCCTCTGCCACTGACAATACCACTCTCAACTATGCCGTCGGTAAGCTGCGTGAAGCTAAATCACTCGCGCAATACGACAAAGACATCGCTCGCGAATGTGACCTGTGGATTGCTGAGGCGCTTTACAAGCAGGGAAATTTCTCTCAGGCTATCACGAGCTACATGGCTTACATCAAGGCTGCTCCTAATTCCGCTGCAAACCGTACAATCGCTTATTACGACCTCGGATATGCTCTTTTCGGTAACAAGGACTATACCGCAGCTTACAGCACTTTCAAATCTTTCGCAGACTCTCGAAATGCTGACGCCACTCACCGTGCCGACGCTCTAAACCGAATGGGAGACTGTCTTTACTACCGCTCTGATTTTGAAGCAGCTGCTAAAATGTACGACAAAGCATTTGACGCTTGCCCTGCTTCCGGCGACTACGCTCTATTCCAGATGGCTATCATGAAAGGGCTACGACGAGAACACACCGAAAAAATCTCTGGACTAAAAGACATGATTTCTCGTTTCCCAAGCTCCGGGCTTTACCCATCCGCTCTCCTCGAAATGGCTGAGGCTTACCGCGAGCTCGGCAACACCGACATGGTAATCAGCACTTACGAAGCCCTCGTCGCCAAATTCCCCAACAGCTCGCAGTGCCGACAAGGTCTGCTTCTCCTCGCCATCACTCACCTGAATGCCGGAAATAAGACCGACGCTATCGCCACTTATAAGCGAATTGTCAAGGACTATCCTACAAGCGACGAAGCTCGCGTTGCTGTTGACGACCTAAAGCGTATTTACACCGATGATTCAGACATTGCCTCTTTCCTCGCTTTCATGAACTCCGTCAAAAACGCTCCGCAGTTAGACAGCGACGAAATTGAAAAACTCACTTTCTCTTCCGCTCAGCGACTTTACGACAAAAACGGCGACATCGCTCAAATACTCGAATACTTAAAAGACTACCCGCACGGTGCATACACCGCACAGGCGCTCCTCATTCAGGCGCAAAACTTCGCAGCCAAAGGCGACGACCTTGCCGCTATCAAGACCGCGAAACAAATCATCTCAGATTTCCCTCACTCTTCCGTCATTGAAGACGCTTATATTTCTCTCGCCACAGCACAGACCGACCTCGGAATGACCGTCGACGCCCTAAATACTTACCGCGAACTTGAATCTCGCGCTTCTTCCGGCGTTACGCTAAACACCGCCCGACTCGGAATCCTCCGCTCTGCCCGTGAACTCGGCGATGCTGACGCCATGCTCGATGCCGCTGACAATCTCCTCGCTTCTTCCACTGTGGGCACTGGCTCTCACGATGAAATCATTTTCACGCGCGGCATCGCTCTCGCACAGCTCGGCAGAAACGATGAAGCAGCTGACTGTTGGGAGCAGCTCGCTCAAGACATGAACCAACTTTACGGTGCTAAATCCGCTTTTTATCTCGCACAGCATCACTTTGATGCCGGAAACATTGCGCTGGCGAGAACTTACGCTGAAAAAATCATCAATGCTAACACTCCGCACAACTACTGGCTCGCGCGTACTTTCATCCTCCTCAGCGACATCTGCCGTGCAGAGGGTAACTCTTTCGAAGCCGATGAATACCTCAAAAGCCTTCGACAAAACTACCCCGGCTCGGAGCCTGACATTTTCACTATGATTGATGACCGACTAAACCAATAGTCTACATCTCTTTTACTTGACAAGTACTGGTTTCCCATTGACGATGTAAATTCCGGCTGGAAGCTGTCGGCTCATCATCTTTATGCCAAGCATATTATAGATGACCGACGGTTCTTTGTTATTACTGTCCGCTAAACCGTGAAAGAGTGAGTCCAACTTCTTGAAAGGCAGAA
>JBJECS010000187.1:0-11400 GCA_051871335.1 Muribaculaceae bacterium
ACTTCCATCTACAGCTAAAAGTGAATCGTTGGAGATATTGAAGTCAAAGGAATTATATTTCAGATTGTTGCCGGTAAGATAGCTCGTGATAAGGTTATCACGTTTTGCTGTCACGTCGAGTGTAAACTGAGGCATTGTTTTTTGAAGAGACTCTATATCTGTGCGTTGACGCTCTATATGATTGTTTAGAGTATCAACGGTTGCCAATAGCCGCTCTGTAAACGCATTCAGCGAAAGTGGAGAGTTTAGTTTTATCTTCAGGTCGCGATTGTCAAGGGTTATTGCGAGTGTTGAGTCATTGCTGTGAAGTGTGGCGTTAATATCGGTCGTGTTAATGTTCGTTGATGGCAATATTGAGCATTTCAGGCTGCTGAACACCATATCCGCGTCTATTAGGTTTGAGTCCGGCAACAGTGTCGCATGCCCTGACATTGCTGTTACTACATTTCCCTCTGTTTCTGTCAATTCAAGTGCCTTGAGGTTAAGGTTGCGTATATCCGCTGAATAGTCAAAATCATAGGGCTGAGGTGAAATCACTCCCGATAGGTTTAGCGTTAGGTCTGCATCATGGTTCAGGGAGGTGAAGTTCAGGTCGATACTGCCACCGGAAACAAGTGCGCCAAGCAACAGATTGGTATATAAGCGGTTATTATACGTCAATCGGTCAATGTTTACCTCTGCGCTCATTGTCGTTTTCACGTCAAACGGGTCTATTCCGTCAGCATCTGCCGTTATATGTGCTGTCACGTCACGCATACCTGCGGTGGGAAGAAATTCCTGTACGGGGAATGTGCTCAGGGCTATGTCACCTGAATACTTGTCTCGCTTTCCGTCAATGCCGGCTTCAATGGCAATATCGCCTGTGGCGGTAACTCCCTTTAGATTGCCGGTATACTTGCCATTATTCATATCCACCTTTCCGGCGAGAGTAATGTCTGGCACTGAGATTAAAAACGCCGTTTCTGATGCAAGCAGCGCACCCTTTATTGCCTCGGAATTTCTAACATATCCGTCAAGGTTCAGTTTTCCTGTTATCTTGTCTGCATCAAGTGGATTTGCAATGCTTCCCCTTGCATTTATTTCTGCATGTCCGGGAAGCGACACCATTATTTCGTCTATCACCGCCTTGCCCGTTGTGCCGTGGATTGACACCCCTGCTGTTGGCTCGCTATATGCCGGTAATGAAGATATGGTGGCTGCCATTGACGGGAATATCTTCTTCAAGTCTACTTTTGCTATCGTCGCTGTAGCATCAAGGTTGAGTGGCAGGTTGGTATCTGACGCAAAATCACCCATTCCTACTTGTCCATTGACGCAAATCCTCGAGAACGATGTGCCAATATTCAGGCTGTCTATGTTGAGGCTAACACTGTCCATGCTCATGCCTCCGAATGCGTGCAGAGACACTCCGCACCTCTCTTTCGCATCAATTTTCATTGCCGGGATTGCAATTTCGGCACCTCGGTTGTGCAGATTTTGGATATTTATCCCTATTTCATTGAGCGACAAATAGTTAAAATCAAGTCCTTCCTGTGGCTCTGCTCCGTTCATTGCATATGTGGCATCTGAATTGGATATGCTGATTTCGCCTATTTTTACGTCCCATGGCAGGCTCTGGGTGGTGTCTGCCTTTTCTGTTGCCACTGTCTCCACTGGATAAAGAAATTTTGCGGAAAGGCTGTCAATTTCTACTTTATCCACATTCACGCTCTGCATTGCAAGGTCTATTTTGCCTCCTTTAAGCGTTGCATCGCCAATGTTGCAAAGTATGGAATCCGCCACGTTTTCTATCACCAATGCAGCATTTATATCATGCAAGCCAAATTGTGTCAAGCCTATTTTCATCTGCGTCGGCTCTGATACTGTATCTGTCGCAGCTGCTGTGGTAGTGTCATTTTTAAGGGAGAGAAATATTTTGCCACCGAAAACGTCTGTCTTTTCTGCGTTTATCGCCATATTGTTCAGGTTTATATTTGCCTGGCGTATTTTCGCACTATTGACTTTCGCGTCAATAATCATCAACGAATCCTGATTGCCGGAGCGGTAATGCACATTTTCTGCTACTATGCTGTCTGCGCTCACATCAAGCAGAAACAGTGGCAGCACTTCAGTCTCAACCTTTGCACTACCCACAGTGACCGTTGTATCACCCTTCTGTATTAGCACAAGACTTTCTGCAGTTAGAGTCGTCGGAAAACTTATTCGCAGCTTGTCGGCTTTAACCTCCAGTTCTCCCGGCTCATTCACACTGTCAAGCACTTTCCCTATCACAAAGTCCTGAATTGGCGGAACATAAAACAATGCCAATACCAGCAACACAAGTCCTACAAGTATTGCCAGTATGCTCAGCATTATGCGTAATATTTTTCCGACAGTCTTCATCTATCTTATACTTTGCGCTTCCTTTACATTAAAACGAATCCTTATATCATTTGTTTTCTTTTTTTCTGCAAAGTTAATACTTTTACATACCCCTTGTCAAGACTTTTAACATTTATTAATCAACTAATTCGCGATAGGTCTATTTTGTGGTCAAATAGCATCGTAAGGTTTTCAGCAAGTATCTTATGCCCCGGCTCTGAAAGACTCTGGTCGGAATCAAGGATTGCCTCTGCCTGATTATGCGCAAGTTGCACTATCTGTCCGTCTTGAGCCAGATTGGCTATCTTCAGGTCAAACGCTATACCACTCTGCATCGTTCCCTCTATATCGCCGGGACCGCGCATTTTCAGGTCTGCCTCCGCTACGATAAAGCCGTCTGTCGTACTCGTCATTATCTCCAGACGCTGACGCGTGATTTTTGAGATATTCGGCTTGGACATCAGTATGCAGAAACTCTCGCCCCCTCCGCGCCCCACTCGTCCGCGCAGCTGGTGTAGCTGTGACAATCCGAATCTCTCCGCATTCTCTATCACCATCACCGTTGCATTCGGCACATTGACGCCAACCTCTATCACCGTCGTCGCAACAAGTATCTGTGCCTCCCCACTCGCAAATAGCTGCATCTGATAGTCTTTCTCGGCTGGCTTCATCTTTCCGTGCACATACGCTACCTTGTAGTCGTAAAATGTCTCGCGGATTGTCTCATAGCCTTCCTCAAGGCACTTCAGGTCAAGCTTTTCATTTTCTGCTATCAACGGATATACTATATACACCTGACGTCCCTGTCTAAGTCGCTGCCCTATAGCCTGATATACACGAAATCGTTGTTCCTCATAGCGCAAAAGAGTCGTCACCGGTTGTCGTCCCGGCGGCATCTCGTCTATCACTGACACATCAAGGTCGCCATACACCGTCATGGCAAGTGTTCGGGGAATTGGAGTGGCTGTCATTACAAGGATATGAGGCGGAATATTATTTTTCTTCCACAGTTTTGCGCGTTGCACCACTCCAAATCGGTGCTGCTCGTCTATCACACAAAAACCCAGGTTCTTAAACACCACGTTATCCTCAATCACAGCATGCGTGCCTATCAGGATATGCAGGCTTCCGTCTGTAAGTTGCTGATTTATTAGGTCTCGCTGTTTTTTGGGCGTGGAGCCGGTTAATAGCTTTACATTTATGCCTATCGGCGCGGCAAGCTCTGATATTGTCTGAAAATGCTGCGTCGCAAGGATTTCTGTGGGAGCCATCAGGCATGCTTGAACATTGTTGTCCAATGCTATTAGCATACACAGCAGTGCTACCAGTGTTTTTCCGCTGCCCACGTCACCCTGTAGCAGACGGTTCATCTGCCTGCCTGAGCCCATATCTTCCCGTATTTCCTTTATCACTCGCTTTTGTGCCCCTGTCAGCGGAAACGGCAACTGATTGTGATAAAACGTGTTAAAGTAATTTCCTATATGCGTGAAGCGAAATCCCTGTACACTCGCATTCCGCTTTTTGCTATACCGCCGAATATTTAGCTGCAAGTAAAAAAGCTCCTCAAACTTAAATCTGAACCGTGCTTTTTGCAGTGCGTCATTATTCGCCGGGCAATGTATGTTTTGAATAGCCTGGACGATAGGCATGAGCCTGAGATTATCAAGAACTTCTTGCGGCAGTGTCTCGCGGAAATTCTTTATCCCGGCAAGTGCCGTTTGGATTAGAGTGAAAAATGTTCTCGATGTGACTCCCTTGTTGCGCAGTTTTTCCGTCAGTGGATAAATTCCACGCAATCCCTGTGTCGCTGACACCGATGCTACATTGTCCACCTCCGGGTGCACTATATTCCATCTCCCGTTAAACGATGTCGGCTTCCCGAATAGTATATACTCGTTGCCCGGTACATAAGCGTCTTTCAGCTTCCGAATGCTGTTAAACCATACTATTTCTATTATGCCCGTTCCGTCGCTAAATGCTCCGATAAGACGCATTTTTGCACCCTCGCCTATCGTGTTAAACGAAATAAATCTCCCTCGCAGCTGAATATACGGCATATCTCCGTTTATCTCACTGATTTTGTATATCTGCGACCGGTCTATATAGTGGGTGGGAAAATGATGCAGAAGGTCGTAAAATGTCCGGATATTCAATTCCTTGGCAAACAATTCCGCTCGCTTGGGTCCTACGCCTTTCAGGTACTTTATGTCAATTTTTTGAAGTGAATTCATTAGGCGTTCTTGAGCGAATTTTCAACCGTTGCTATATCTCCGGCAAAAGTGAGCTTTATATTATTCGGATTGCCTTCCACAAGTCGCAATCCTGTATATCCCGCAGCCTCTACAACTGACGCATCATCGGTAAATGCAGGTGAAAACGGCAGGCTATAAGCCTGTGATAGAATAGAATAGCGGAAACCCTGCGGTGTCTGTACTGCCCGGTATTGGCTACGCTCCACTGCCACGCTGCTTTCCTCTCCCGTCATCATTCTCAGCGAGTCTGTGACCGGGACTGTCGGGATAGCGCCATCACATTTTGCCGCCATTTCTTTCACCGCCAGTATCGTTGCACTGTCTATCACAGGACGCGCCCCGTCGTGTACAAGGATTATGTCATCAGGCTCCGCAACTATAGTGTCTATCGCATTTTTCACTGATTGCCAGCGAGTTGCACCTCCTGACACAAGCCTTGGCGACACAAAAACGTGTTTTCTGCACAATTCCGCCCATATCTCCGTCGTCTCCGGATTTATCACCATTACTGTCTGAACTCCCGGTATCGCTTTACGGAATGCTTCTATGCTCCACATCACTACAGGACGCCCTGCCACATAGACATATTGCTTCGGTGTGTCTGTCGAGCAGCGCGTTCCTTTTCCTCCCGCCAGTATTATTGCTATCACGTTTGCCATAATACTGCAAAGTTAATCTATTTTTTTTTAATAAACAAGCCTCACACCCTCTTAAGCATCGGATATGCTACATACCCCATGAATGCGAGCGACGAGATAAAGAGCACGCCACTATACACCAGGTCAAGTGTCGTGATGACTGGAGACGTCAGCATCTTGTTTACCTGAAATCCCCAACCCACCAATAGCATCATCGCCGATAACACCAGCGTAAGCACCTCTGCACGAGAATATACCGGACGACGCTTCTGTGGAAGTCTGTTCATAACCTTTCTCACAAACCATTCGTTTTCGGGGGCTTGTGGAGCAGAGTTCTTTAGTTTTTCTGCTAATTTTATATCTTCTTCACTTCGTTTCATGACCATAATTTTTTTTTAACTTTTTAGCGCTGCCGCCATTTTGGATCTCGCGCGACTCAAATAACTTTTTACTGTCCCCTCCGGATGCCCTGTGATGGCGCACACTTTCTTGATAGGCAAGTCCTCGATGTAAAAAAGGTGGACTATTGTTCTCTCGGCATCGTTAAGCGCATTTAGGCAAACCTGAAGGTCCAGCTTCGCATCACTCTGTGCCACCGTGTCTGAGCCACATACAGGCTGCATATCATCGATGTCTGAGGTTTCGTCGTATCGCCGCTTATAGCTGACAAACTCATTGTATGCGATACGGAAAAGCCATGTCTTAAACGACGCTATGCCCTTAAATGAACGGATGGCAAGGTATGCCTTCAGAAACGTTTCCTGTGCTATATCGTCTGTCAGTGACGCATCTCCGCGGGTAATGTTCATGACAAAACGACGGAGCGGTTCTTCATATGCCACCACCAACTGCCCGAATGCATCGCGGTCGTCGGTTGCGATGCACCGGGCGATAAGTATCAGTTCTTGCGCTTTGCCTAACATTGCGGTTTAGAATTGCCTTTAAATCGTAGGATTAGCGTCTACTTTTCCCTATTTGATTATCTTGAAGTATGTCAGCAGCTTTCCAAGTCCTATCAGCAATGGAATGACACCAATCACTGCCAGTTCTTCTGCGCCCCATACCGAGAAGATAATTATCATTCCCACTCCTATCAGACAGTATTTCAGTCCACTGTCTCTCAGGCGCACTTCTCCTGGAAGAGGTGGGATTGTGCCGTATTGTCCCGGCTGTGGTTGCTCGCCTGATGGCTGCACTGTTGAATTGTCGCCATAAAACGCATCCGGAAGTTGATATCCGTTTTCTATCGCCTTTTCTATCAGGCTGTGACGACTTCGCATTCGCTTATAGAGAAATACACAGAGTATTATCGCCACAATGGCTATTGTCGCCGCAGGAATTACAAGTCCCAGAATGTTTATCAGCGTCCTTTGCTGACGTTGCTGTGCCTCTGCAATACCCGCATTTGGGTCAATAGTCACATTTACGCTTGGCACTTCAACTTTCACCACTGCTACACCAGTAATGTCGCGTGTCACTTTTCCGGCATGGATAATTGTATCGTTACCCACCACAACAGTATCGTTATCCGCATAATTTGTGGCATAGATAGTGTCTGCAAACGAGATGTCTGCGAGTTCTTCTTTCAGTTCTTTTGAAATTTCGGCGGTAATTGCCTTAACGTCTACATTTTCTGTGTCGCTTACTCTTATGTCGCCCATGCAGGAGGTCAGACTTACGAGGGCTACGAGCGGTAAATAAATTGCTTTCATGAGTTTATCAGTATTTTATTTGTTAATTTTTCGTTGTTTTTATCTCTTTGACGCAATCACACACCATTAGGTTGCAAAGAAATTAAATATTTTTGAAAATTAACAGGTATTAACACTGATAACTCCCTATATAACTTAAAATTTCACCACCAACTCCGCAACTATCTTGTCGCGATTTCCCTCCGTTGGAGTATAGTCTGAGTGATAGAAATATTTTTCGTAATTTAGGCGGATATCTGCGTGAATGTCTTTATACTTATATGTAAAAGTAGAGCCAACTGTCGCTCGATTGCGGGCAACATCTGTAACAGGTAGAAAATCATCGTCAGCGCCTATTCCGTTAGAGTGGTCCGTCATTCCGTCAAATCGACCGAGGAATGACACCTGATTAAATACCCCTATCTTTGCCGGCATACTATACACTACAAAAGCATTATACGCATGGCATGTAGGGTGAGACAAGTGGCGGTAATGTTTTGCCATGTATTCTGCCTCCACGTACCACCGCTCATAGTTCCATTGAATGGCGGCATCTATCATGTTAAGCCTCGCAACCTCCGGCTTCATAGTTTGCCATCCTACAACAAAAGTCGTATTGTTCAGTGTATATAGCGCTCGCGCCGCAAAAGAAAGTCCTCCTGTAAAACTCTCCTGGTCTTCTACTGTCTTGGCGTTAAAAACTCCGCCTTCCACCACAAGCGGCTGTTTGCTCCCACGATAGACCACCTTCAATCCGTCGCCTCTCACATTTCCAACCTGTTTTGCAAGAAATGAACGGTTTGCGAAATACTGGCTCGCCGGATTACGGAATGCATCTACTCCAAACGGTTTGCGAAACTGTCCTGCCTGTATCTTAAACTCGCTCGACAAATCCATACGGCACCACGCATCAAGAAATCTCATCTTCCCTTTCTCGCACGCATCAAACTGTATGAAATAGCCTATTATCGGAGCAAGTTCACCACTGACAGACAGTCTTGCATTGCGAACCTGAAAGCGGCTCACACTCTCCTCTGTCTCCACCTCATACTTTCCGCGAAAAACACCATGGATTTGTGGTATATAGTTTACTTCTCCTTCCGCCATTACTGAAAATGGGATTAACAACAGTGTTAATAGCTGATATATTCTCATAATTTTCTCGATTTGCTTCGATTGCTTTTTTCTCTCCGCAAATTTACCCATTTTTTCGCATTGTTTCGGCATAATAAATATTAAATTTTGGTTATAATAAAAAAGGAACCATCCACCTCATGGTGAATGGCTCTTTATACGTGCTGTTTAATTTTGTTCGCTGTAAATTACTTTGCTTCTTCAGCAGCAGGAGCTTCTTCAGCAGCAGGAGCAGCTTCAGCAGCAACTGTATCAGTGTCACCGCAGCAAGGTGCAACAGCTTCAACAGCTTCAACAACTTCCTCAACTTTAGCTGTATCTGCAGCTTCAGCATTGTTTTCAGAAGAACCGCAAGCAACCATTGTCATACCTGCGAGAACAGCGAGAGATAAAACTAACTTTTTCATTTTCTTTAAAGATTAAATAATAAAACAATAATTTGAGTTTCAAAAACACTGCAAAGGTAAGGCTTTATTTTTTACTGACAAAATTTTTTTCAATATTTTTTTGCTTTACAGCATATTTTTTCGGCATTTTATGAAATTTGTCGTAATAAATACTAATTATTACCAAGAAATGGTATTGATAATTGTCGCTTTTCTCCAATTTTTGGTAATAATTTCTTATCTGAGCCCTACGCTTTATTTTGCTTTTTGGATTGCAATCTTATTTGCGATGGCTACAGCCTTCGTGATATGGTCGCAAATGTATTCCTCGCCGAGCAGCGACTTTATGTTTGCATGCTCCAGCGCAGCGTGTACTTTAGGATTTACTCCTGAAAGTACTATGTCTATTCCCTCGTCGTGAGATGAGCGAATAAGGATTTCAAGGTTGTGGATTGCTGTAGAATCAATAAACGGAACCTTTCGCATGCGGATAATGCGCACTACCGGCTTTTCATGAAGCGTGCTTCGCATCATTTCATCAAACTTTGTTGCTATGCCAAAGAAAAATGGACCGTCAATTTCATAGACGGAAACTCCCTTCTCCACAGTCAGCACCTCATGGTTTGAAAGGTCTGTGCCTTCTGCCACGTCAAGCTGCTCACTGTATACCTTTATTTCTGAATTTTCCATCACACGACGCAAGAACAACACTATCGCAAGGAGCAAACCTATCTCTATGGCGATAGTAAGGTCAAATATCACTGTAAGGAAGAACGTCACAAGCAATACTGACACGTCGCTCTTGGGTGACTTGAAAATGCCCACTACTGTTCGCCAGCCACTCATATTGTATGACACCACAATCAGAACTGCCGCAAGGCATGCCATCGGCACAAGGTTAATCAGTGGCATCAAGAACAGGAATATCAGCAGCAACACAATAGCGTGAATTACGCCCGCTACCGGTGTTCTTCCGCCATTTGTAATATTGGTCATTGTACGAGCAATAGCTCCCGTCACAGGTATACCGCCAAACAGAGGCACTGTAATATTTGCAATACCCTGTCCGATAAGCTCTGTATTGCTGTTTGTACGACTGCCGGTGACACCATCCGCCACTGTTGCGGAAAGCAGAGACTCTATTGCGCCGAGTACTGCAATGGTGAATGCAGATGGCAGCAACAGGTTTATAGTTGTCATATCTAACTCAAAACCGTGAGGCATGGGGATATCTGTCTTCATATCGCCAAAGCGTGCGCCAATAGTCTCAACAGTAAGAGATGGACAAAAATATGATATAATGTAAGTGGCTGCTGTCACTATAATGATAGAGATGAGCGCACCCGGTAGTTTCTGGGATATTTTAGGAGTAACTATGATAATAGCCAGCGAAACAACGCCTACAAGTAGCGTGTACCAATCAATATTTGCTATATTGCTCAGATACATCCCCCACTTTGGAATAAATTCACCCGGCACATCCTTCAGTCCGAGCCCGAAAAAGTCGTTCATCTGGGTAGAGAAAATAGTTAGCGCAATACCCGCAGTAAAACCTACCACAATAGGATAAGGTATAAACTTTATCACCGTACCAAGCCTGAACAGTCCCATCATCACGAGGATAAGACCCGCCATAAACGTAGCTATAGCAAGACCCGTCAGCCCAAACTGTGCGATAATGTTATACACTATCACGATAAATGCTCCTGTCGGACCACCTATCTGCACTGAGTTTCCACCAAGAGCTGAAACCATAAAACCACCGATGATTGCTGTGATAAGACCGATTGTTGGGCTCACGCCGGAGGCGATTCCAAATGCGATTGCAAGCGGCAACGCAACAATGCCTACTACAATTCCTGAAACAAAGTCTGCCTTAAACTTCTCCATATTATACCCACGGAGCGCAGACAACGATTTCGGGTGAAAATCAATTGTACCTGTAAAATTCATAAATACGTCTTTTTTACCTTAATTCGGCACATGCCGAAAAATAAAATTTTCTTAATTTTCCTAAAAAACTTTGCAAAGTTACACATTTTCCTCGACATAACCGCCATTTCTGCTACAAAACAGTCACACAACCCGTTTTTCGCTCCCTTTTTGCCCTCTTTTTAAATATTTTCTAAAAAAATTGCAGCAATATTTGTTGTATTTCAAAAATTATTATTACCTTTGCACCGCAAAAGAAAGCAAGGCGATTTAGTGTAGAGGCCTAGCACGCCGCCCTCTCACGGCGGAAACTCGGGTTCGAATCCCGAATTCGCTACACACCAAGTCGGTTCCGAAATTTCGGAGCCGGCTTTTTTTTTATTGCATAATACCTCATCAATACTACATCTCAAAGCCATGGCGCACCATAGCATGGCTCACTTTCCCCCACAACACAATCAAACACTTGAGGATGCACTACTTTGGCAGCAATTATAAAATCAGGGGATTAGCAATAAGGGATAATTAAAATAGTTTATCTTCCAAAAACTCAATAGGGTCAATATCCTCAGACGAATCCACTAATTGTTTTAGATATTCTTCTGATTGTTCTGCTATATAATATCCACAATCTTTTATAACATCAAACTTCTTTAGCTCATTCTGAAAGGGAATTTGCTTTTCGTTTCGATTATTAAATGCGAAATTGACCGCACTTGCTATTATATCAGCTATTTGTATTTCGAAACTCGTTTTAGAATCAGCCATTGAAATATTACTAACCTGTAATGGATATGTGTGCTTTCTCGTATCATAGCCTACCAATGTTTCATCACATTTAATTATTGAATATTGTTCAACTGTTTTCATTTCTGATTTAAACTTATCAGAAATATCTGTCACAACATCTATCTTTTTGCCTAATTTTTTATACCAGTGTTCTATTAATACGAAAAGACTGGATATTGTAGGGTCTATAAGGTCTTTCTTGTCTTTAGTTAATATA
>JBJECS010000188.1:0-11292 GCA_051871335.1 Muribaculaceae bacterium
GGTCGTGACACTGACCCTCGTAGCGGAAAAGGCTTCATTGAAGCACTCGACAACCACTGCAAGCAGTCTGCCGGCAAAATCGCATCCATCATCGGACGTTTCTACGCCATGGACCGTGACAAACGGTGGGACCGCATTAAAGTGGCTTACGACCTCCTCGTAAAGGGCGAAGGCAAACAGAGCGCAGACATGGTGGCTGCCATGCAGGAAAGCTACGACGAAGACGTTACCGACGAATTTATCAAACCTATCAACAATTCTACTGTTGACGGTACTATCAAGCCCGGCGACGCCGTTATTTTCTTCAACTACCGCAACGACCGCGCCAAGGAAATCACAATCGTCCTCACTCAGCAAGACATGGAAGAACAGGGAATGAAGACTCTGCCGGGTCTTCAGTATTTCTGCATGACTCCTTACGACTCAAGTTTCACGGGGCTGCACATCCTCTTCGACAAGGAAAACGTAAACAACACCCTGGGCGAATATCTCTCAAACCTTGGAAAGCTGCAGTTGCACATTGCTGAGACTGAAAAATACGCCCATGTAACATTCTTCTTTAATGGCGGACGCGAAACACCTTATGAAGGCGAAGACCGAATACTCGTACCGTCTCCAAAAGTCGCTACATACGACCTTAAGCCTGAAATGAGCGCATTTGAAGTAAAAGACAAGCTCGTGGCTGCTATCAAGGAAGATAAATACGACTTTATCGTAGTAAACTACGCTAACGGCGACATGGTAGGACACACCGGCATTTACGAGGCTATAGAAAAAGCTGTAAAAACCATCGACCAGTGCGTAAACGAAACTGTTGAAGCTGCAAAAGCTACCGGATACGAAGTTATCATCATCGCAGACCACGGCAACGCTGACAACGCACTCAACAGCGACGGAACTCCTAACACCGCTCACTCTCTAAACCCGGTGCCTTTCGTGTATGTCACTGAAAACAAGGCTGCTAAAGTTGAAAACGGTATTCTCGCAGACGTCGCTCCAAGTCTCCTGCACATCATGGGACTTCCGCAGCCGGCAGAAATGACTGGTAAAGACCTCATCAGCGAATAATTTGTTCTATAAATGATTTCCATAAACAACCTGTCTGTAGAGTTTAGCGCCAAGTCGCTCTTCGACGGCATTAGTTACGTCATCAACAAAAAGGACAAAATTGCTCTCGTGGGCAAAAACGGAGCCGGAAAATCCACCATGCTTAAAATTATAGCAGGGCTACAGAAACCGACTTCCGGCACCGTCGCCGTCCCGCAAGACGTCACTATCGGCTACCTGCCTCAGCAAATGAAGCTTGCTGACACAACAACCGTCATTGAAGAGGTCAGCCAGGCTTTTGCTCACCTTGACAAAATGCATGCCGACCTTGATGAAATGAACGCAGAGCTGGCTGACAGAACAGACTATGACTCAGACTCTTACCATAAGCTAATCGACCGGATGACTACGCTCACCGAGAGGCTTGCTATGGAGGAGAGCGAAAACTGTCAGGCTGAAATGGAAAAAACTCTTATCGGCTTGGGGTTCAACCGTGAAGACTTCAGCCGTATGACGTCAGAGTTCAGCGGCGGTTGGCGCATGCGCATCGAGCTTGCGAAACTGCTGCTGCAACACCCTGATGTACTTCTTCTTGACGAGCCTACAAACCACCTCGACATCGAGTCTATTCAATGGCTCGAAAATTTCCTTATCACCAAGGCTAACGCTGTGGTCCTCGTCAGCCACGACCGGGCATTTATTGACAACGTCACTAACCGAACTATCGAAATTTCGCTCGGAAAAATCTACGACTACTCCGTAAACTACTCTAAATACGTGGTTTTACGCCAGGAACGACTGGAGCAGCAGATGCGAGCTTACCAAAACCAGCAAAAGCAAATCCAGGAAACTGAGGATTTCATAGAGCGTTTCCGTTACAAGGCTACAAAGGCTGTTCAGGTGCAGAGCAGAATAAAGCAGCTCGCAAAAATTGAGCGTATTGAGGTTGATGAAGTTGACACTTCTCACCTTAACCTCAAATTCCCTCCCGCCCCCCGCAGTGGCGACTACCCTATAATTGCCGAAAATGTCGCCAAAGCATACGGTGACCACCTCGTGTTCTCTGGTGCAACTTTCACCATCAAGCGCGGAGAGAAAGTGGCTTTCGTCGGTAAAAACGGAGAGGGAAAATCAACCCTCGTGAAATGCATTATGGGCGAAATTCCATTTACCGGCACCCTTAAGATAGGGCATAACGTGAAAATCGGCTACTTCGCACAAAATCAGGCACAGCTTCTCGATGAAGACATCTCCGTTTTCGACACCATTGACCGTGTAGCCGTCGGCGACATCCGCACCAAAATCCGCGATATTCTCGGTGCTTTCATGTTTGGCGGTGAAGCCATCGACAAAAAAGTTAAAGTGCTATCAGGCGGTGAAAAAACTCGCCTCGCCATGATTCGACTCCTCCTCGAGCCGGTTAACCTGCTCATTCTCGATGAGCCTACAAACCACCTCGATATGAAGACCAAAGATATCCTCAAGCAGGCTATCAAAGACTTTAATGGAACGGTTATCGTAGTAAGCCACGACCGAGAATTTCTTGATGGACTCGTGGAAAAAGTTTATGAATTTGGCGGTGGGAAAGTTAAAGAGTGCCTCGGCGGAATTTACGACTTCCTCGAAAAGAAAAAACTGGCTTCGCTGCAGGAGCTCGAGCTGTCTAAATCCCCCACTACATCCAAGACTCAGACATCGCAAAAAAAAGATGCCGAACCACAGCAACAAACGCCCGCCTCACAGCCTCGACTCTCTTACGCCGAACAACGCGAGCACGAAAAGCTCATCAGAAAAGCAAAGAAAAGGGTCAGCGATGCTGAAGAAGAAATCGCACGTATCGAAGGCGAAATTGCCACAGTGGAGGCTGACATTGCAGCCGGTAAAACCGACGGCGACATATTCAATCGCCATGCAGCACTTAACAAGCAGCTTGAAAATGCTATGAGCCTTTGGGAGCTTGCTTCTATGGAATACGAGGAAATTTGCAAATAGCACTTTCCCATTATTATCAACCACTTAACAAACCTCACCAATGGCAAAAACACAAAAAAAGACAGACAAACAGAGCCCTGTTTTCTCTACCCGCAGAAAAATCCAACTTCTTCTGCTTATTATCCTGTTGGCTATCAGCTTTGTCCTGTATGTGTTTTTCCGCCATTCTCTCTCCGGCTACAGTGAAGACGGAAAGTGGATTTTCATCCCTGAAAATGCCGCCGAACAGGCTGTCCGCGACTCTATTATGACACTCGGCGACGATGCAGGAAAAGCGACCATAAATGTAATTGCCGCCATTGGTGACATTAAAAACGTAAAAGTTGGCGCATATCAGGTAAAACACGGCGACAAACCTATCAACATCGCCCGCCGACTCCTAAACGGACAGCAAACTCCTGTCCGCGTGACATTTAACAATATCCGCACCATGAGCCAACTCGCGCAGCGCATATCCTCGCGTATGGCTTTTACGTCAGACGACTTCATGAGCGCTTGCGACACAATCCTGCCAAAAAGCGGTCTTCGACGTGAGCAATTTCCCGCCGCCTTCATCCCTGACTCTTACGAATTTTACTGGACAGCAAACCCCGCAAAGGTTGTAAACACTCTTCTATCCTTCAGAAACAATTTCTGGACCGAAGCGCGACTTAGTCAGGCTGCACAACTCGGGCTTACACCGGCAGACGTAGCTGTAGTCGCTTCTATCGTAGAAGAGGAATCCGCAAAAAAAGACGAGCGACCAACTATTGCCCGCCTCTACCTTAACCGACTAAAAAAAAATATGCCTCTCCAGGCAGACCCTACTGTAAAATTTGCCGTTGGAGATTTCTCTCTAAAGCGCATCACTAACAAACACCTGCAAAAGCGCTCACCATACAACACTTATCTTAATCTGGGACTTCCTCCCGGTCCTATCAGAATACCGGAAAAAGCCACACTTGAGGCAGTCCTCACCTGCCCGGAAAACAACTATCTATACATGTGTGCTAAGGAGGACTTTTCCGGATACCACAATTTTACATCCAGCTACGACACACACCTCGCCAATGCTCGCCGCTATCAGGCTGCCCTCGACAAGCGTGGAATTAAGTGACGCTGAATACACCAAAATCACACGCATTTTTACAGAATAACACAATTTTTCGCAAACAAATAATTGCGAACCCTATGCTATATAAAAATTTCTTATTAACTTTGCAGTAAATTTTATCTCTACCTACATATTTAAACTATATGTTACCTCCATTTAAGATTTTTGCAGGCACGAATTCGCGCTATATGGCAGAGGAAATTTGCCGCGAGCTCGGTGTCGAAATTGGAAAAATGAATATTCAGCACTTTGCTGATGGTGAGTTTGAAGTTTCTTTTGAAGAGTCAATCCGCGGTTGCGAGGTTTACCTTGTGGTTTCCACATTCCCTCCTACAGACAACCTGATGGAGCTTCTCCTTATGATTGATGCCGCTAAGAGAGCTTCCGCAAAATCAATTATCGCCGTTATCCCTTATTTTGGATGGGCTCGTCAAGACAGAAAAGACAAGCCGCGCGTATCTATTGCCGCTAAGCTTGTTGTAGACCTTCTTAGCGCTGCCGGTGTAGACCGAGTCATAACCATGGACCTACACGCCGACCAGATTCAGGGCTTCTTTAATGTCCCGGTTGACCACCTTTATGGCTCTTCCGTATTCATTCCTTACATCGAATCACTTAAGCTGGATGATATGGTGATTGCTACACCAGACGTTGGCGGTGCAAAGCGTGCGAATAGCTATGCAAAATACTTTAATGTTCCTCTTGTGCTTTGCCACAAGCAGCGTGCAAAAGCAAACGTCGTAGCTACAATGACCGTCATTGGCGACGTCGTGGGCAAAAACGTCATCCTTGTGGACGACATGGTAGACACTGCGGGAACCATCACCAAGGCTGCAGACCTTATGCTCGCTAATGGTGCAAAGACTGTGCGCGCTCTCTGCTCTCACGCAATCATGAGCGACCCTGCAACTGAAAGAGTTGAGCAGTGCGGACTCACCGAGATGATTTTCACAAACAGCATTCCTTACAAGAAAGAATGCTCTAAGACCACAATTCTCTCCGTTGCCCGCCTCTTTGCAGACACCATTCACAGAGTACACGAAAACGAGTCTATCTCATCACAGTATCTTCTCTAAAAGCTACTGTAGAATCAAAATAAAAAGGCGTGCCAATATTTTGGTGCGCCTTTACTATTTTTCAAAATAAAAATTTCGCCATACTATCAATACAATAGCCACAGACACCGATTTTTGTCTTTTTCTTTGCTCTGTATCTTGCAAAAGTCATATCAACTTGCAATCTATCCGTCTCAAACCCTATTGCCCAAACAAAAAAAAATTCGTACCTTTGTGGCGGCTTTGGTAAACCAGGGCTTGCAAAGAATATATAACCTCTAACCTAAGATATGGTAACATTCTTCAAAAAAGACTCACACACGATTTATGCAGTGGAGTCTGACCACCGTTTCAGTGATGGTGAAAAAGAGCAACTCTGCTGGCTCTTTGCCGGCGCTACTGTGCTCGTGTCTCCTAAATTTAAAGGTCCGTTTGTCGGTCCACGTAAGGAAATGATTACTCCGTGGAGCACAAACGCAGTGGAAATCACTCAAAACATGGGGCTAAAAGGCATTACGCGCATTGAATGTTTCACCAAAGTGAAATCTGCTGATGCGCCATACGACAAGATGCTATACCGGCTTTATCAGACTATCGGTAAAGATGTCTTTAAGACCGACAAGACTCCGGACCCTATCGTGTATATACAAGACATTTCCGCTTACAATGAGTCTGAAGGACTTGCGCTAAGTGCGGAAGAAGAAGAATACCTAAGGAAACTAAGCCAAAAACTCGGACGTCCTCTCACCGACAGCGAAGTTTTTGGCTTTTCTCAAGTTAATTCCGAGCATTGCCGACACAAAATCTTCAACGGTGTATTTGTCATAGACGGACAAGAAAAACCGGTATCTCTTTTCAAACTCATCAAACGCACATCGCAGGAAAATCCTAACGGACTCGTTTCTGCTTACAAGGACAATGTGGCATTTGTGTCAGGTCCGCGCATCGAGCAGTTTGCACCTGTCAATCCTGACAAACCTGACTATTTCACTCTCTCACACCTCAATACTGTAATCTCACTCAAAGCCGAAACTCATAATTTTCCAACTACCGTAGAGCCTTTCAATGGCGCTGCAACAGGTACGGGTGGTGAAATCCGTGACCGTCTGGGTGGCGGAAAAGCAAGCTTGCCTATAGCCGGGACTGCTGTTTACATGACATCTTACCCTCGCATTGATGGCTGCCGCAGCTGGGAAAATGCAATCGTTCCTCGTCAGTGGCTTTACCAGTCTCCTGTTGATATCCTCATCAAGGCATCTAACGGAGCGAGCGATTTTGGCAACAAATTCGGACAGCCGCTGATTTGTGGTTCTGTCCTCACTTTCGAGCATGAAGAAAACGGTAAAACATACGCTTACGACAAAGTCATTATGCTTGCAGGTGGCGTAGGCTTTGCCGCAAAGAAAGACGCCATAAAGGGCGAGCCTGAGCCGGGAGAGAAAGTAGTACTGCTTGGTGGTGATAACTATCGCATTGGCATGGGAGGTGGTGCCGTATCATCAGTAGCCACAGGACAATATGCAGGAGCTATCGAACTAAATGCTGTTCAGCGAGCCAACCCCGAAATGCAGAAGCGTGTAGCAAACGTAATCCGCGCTCTCGCTGAGTCCGGACTAAATCCTATTATTTCTATCCACGACCATGGCGCAGGCGGTCACCTAAATGCGCTTTCAGAGCTTGTAGAGGCTACCGGCGGACACATCGACATCAACGCGTTACCTATTGGCGACCATACTCTTAGCTATAAGGAAATAGTTGGAAATGAAAGCCAGGAACGTATGGGTATGGTAGTAAAGGCAAAGGATATCCCTCTTATTCAGCGCATTGCAGACCGTGAGATAGCGCCGATGTATGTAGTTGGCGAAACCACAGATGACCACAAATTCGTCTTTGAAGACGAAAACGGCGTAAAACCAATCGACCTGGAAATGGACGATATGTTTGGAAACTCGCCTCGCACAATAATGGAAGACCATACTGTGACTGTGACATATAGCGATGTGGAATATTCACAGGATAAAATTGAAGAATATCTGCAGGCTGTACTTTCACTTGAGTCTGTCGCTTGCAAAGACTGGCTTACAAACAAGGTTGATCGCTCTGTCACAGGACGTGTGGCTCGACAGCAGTGTCAGGGCGAAATTCAGCTGCCATTGAGCGACTGCGGCGTTGTTGCCTTAGACTATCGTGGTAAAGCCGGTATTGCAACTTCAATAGGACATGCGCCACAAGTGGCAATGATAGACCCCGCTAAAGGTTCTGTAATCTCTATCGCTGAGGCTCTGACAAACATTGTCGGTGCTCCACTCAAAGATGGACTTAAGAGCGTGTCGTTGAGTGCAAACTGGATGTGGCCTTGCAAAAATGAGGGTGAAGACGCTGCGCTTTATTCTGCAGTACAGGCTTGTAGCGACTTTGCCGTCGCTCTTGGCATCAACATACCTACCGGTAAAGACAGCCTTTCTATGACCCAAAAATATGGCGACAAGAAGGTGTACGCACCGGGCACTGTCATTATTTCCGCCGCCGGCGAAGTAAGCAATGTCCGCAAAGTCGTTTCACCGGTGATAAAAAAGACTTCATCTACTCTATATTACATAGACTTCTCAGGCGATGAGCTTCGTCTTGGAGGCTCTGCGCTCGCCCAAACACTTAACCATATTGGCAGCGAAGCTCCTACAGTCAAAGACCCACAACGTTTTGCAGCTGCGTTTAATGCCATAAATAGCCTTGCGGCTAAAGACATGCTCCTTGCAATGCACGACATTTCTGCCGGAGGTCTTGTGACTACACTCCTCGAAATGACCTTTGCAAACCGTAGATGCGGACTTGCAATAGACATTACCGGATTTGGTGAAAATGATGCGGTGAAGGTGCTTTTTGCTGAAAATCCAGCTCTCGTAATCCAGGTATCAAACGGACAGAAGGCTAACGTGGAAAAATTGCTTGCCGATGCAGGTGTACGCTTCTTTGCTATAGGACGAACTACTTCAGACAGGGCTATTTACATCAAGAATAATGGTGCGGATATCAGCAAACTTGAAATCAATGCTTTACGCGACGTATGGTTTAAACCTTCATACCTGCTTGACTGCCGACAGAGTGGTAAGAGGTGTGCGCATTCACGCTATCACAACTATAAGCACCAAGCTATAGAATACGTCTTCCCTGATGGATTTAACGGCAAACTTGCTTCACGTGGCATTTCGCTCAGCCGGAAAAAAAGAACTGGCATCCGAGCTGCTATCATCCGAGAAAAAGGTGTCAATGGCGACCGTGAAATGGCGTTCTCACTCTACCTTGCCCGATTTGATGTGAAAGATGTTCATATGTCAGACCTCATGTCCGGGCGCGAGACACTTGATGATGTAAATATGATAGTATTTTGCGGTGGTTTTTCTAACAGCGACGTTCTTGGCTCTGCTAAAGGCTGGGCAAGTGGTTTCCTTTACAATCAGACTGCCGCTGAAACTCTCCGACGCTTCTACGCCCGAAAGGATACGCTATCGCTTGGCATCTGCAACGGCTGTCAGCTGATGATTGAGCTGAACCTTATTAATCCTGAGCATGAGCATCGCACTCGCATGGAACACAATATCTCTCACAAGTTTGAGTCCCAGTTCCTTAGCCTCACAATTCCGGAAAACAATTCAGTGATGTTTGGCAGCCTTTCCGGCTCTAAGCTCGGCATCTGGGTAGCGCATGGCGAGGGTCGATTTATGTTGCCTGAATCACTTGAAAAATACAATGTGATAGCGCAATACACATTCGACAGTTATCCCGGCAATCCTAACGGTTCTAAAGCAGCCGTTGCCGGTATTTGCTCTGCAGATGGTCGACATCTGGCTATGATGCCTCACCTTGAGCGTGCAATCTTCCCTTGGCAGTGTGGATATTATCCTTACGCTTCTCGACGTGATGAAGTCACTCCGTGGATTGACGCTTTCATCAACGCACGCAAGTGGATTGAAGAGCACTCATGATGTAAAATTTGTGACGTACAGCAATGCAGCCGGCTCTATGAACCGTGCTTGCTACAAACATAATTCATAGCGCGCAATGTTAAACGCATGGTGCGCTATGAATTTTTATAATCCTTGAGTATTTCTTGAAGTCTTTGCCGGGCAAAGAAAATACGGCTTTTGACCGTGCCGAGAGGGAGGTTCATCTTCTCGGCTATTTCGTTGTATTTATATCCGGCAACAAGCATAGAGAAAGGCAGCCTGTATTCATCAGAAAATGAATTTATGGCACGTGTTATTTCATCTACCGCAACACCTCCCTCCGGTGTCTCAAGTCCTGATTCCTGTGGGAGATTGAGGTGATATAGGTCTTCAGTTTGGTCAACAATCGTGGATTCTCGGGCTGTACGTCGGTAGTTGTTAATGAAAATATTTCGCATGATTGTAAACACCCACCCTTTGAAGTTTGTGTTGTCAAGATATTTGTCTTCATTATCAAGTACCTTCAACGTAGTGTCTTGCAATAAATCATAGGCATCGTCGCGATTTGATGTCAGCATATACGCAAAGTTCAGCATATTTGCCTGTAGCGTAATCAGTTTGGATTTGAATTGTGAACTCATAGGTAAAAATATTTTGGGTTACGTTGAATTACTGGTGCAAATATACAAAAATTTTTAATAACAAAATAATTTTTATGATATTTTTTATATATTTTTTACATCCAGAGACGAAATATCTTTAACACACTGATTAACAACTATTTAATAAATTGATAAATATGTTACAGAACAAACAACAAATTGCAACACATTTCGCAATATTTTGGAAATTATAATCAAAGCACTCAGTATTTTGAGAATTATCGCATCATGTCGGTTCTGCCAAATATTGCTGCCGCAAACAAATTTGTCTAATTCGGGATAAATTTGTAAATTTGCAGAATAAATAGAAACCAGACAAAAATAATGAACAAAAGACTTTTTATAAGCATGATATTTGCTTTTCTCGCTTCGCTTTTGACTATAAAGGCGCAGATGGAAAAGCCTATAACATGGTCTATTTCAGCCCGTATGACATCTGAAACAGAGGGTGTTGTTACCATTCGCGCAAATATTGCCGAGGGATGGCACGTTTATGGACTTCAGATGCCGGAAAATGGACCGATGGCTACAACTTTTGATTTTAACGTGAATGACGTGACTTTTACTTCAGATATTGTCCCAGGTTCCGAACCAATCGTCAAAGGCGAAGAGAATTATTGGGATAAACCTGTGAAATTCACGCGAAATTTCATCGTCACCGGCGAAAGCCCTAAGATTGAGGCTACAGTGACATTTATGGGTTGCAACGATGAAACTTGCCTCCCTCCGGACACAAATATTCTTAAAGTTAAAAACATAAGGAAATATACGCAAAAATGAGACGAATTTTCACATCTGCAGTATTGCTATTAGCAACTTTCTGCACAGCACTTTACGCTCAGATGGTCGACCCGATTCAGTGGAGTCACAGCATCGAGAAAAGTAGTGATACCGAAGGTAAACTTTTATTCTCCGCAACAATGGAAAAAGGGTGGCATTTCTATGGCATGCAGTTGCCTGAAGGAGGGCCAAACCCCACTGAGTTTGTATTTGACCAGAAGGAAGGTATAGAGTTTGGCGAGCCTACCCCATCCGTAAAAGCCACTGTAGCTATGGATGAGGTCTTCAGGCTCGAACTGAGCTGGTGGGAGAGCGATGTGACTTTCACCGTCAGCTACAAAGTCACTGACGAGACAAAAGTGAACAAAATTAGTGGATATGTATCATTCCAGGGATGTAACGATGAAATGTGCATTGCGCCAACAAAGGTCTCTTTTTCATACAAAATAAACGACAACGTCGTGGAAGATGACGCTGAAGAAATTGCAACCGAAGAGGGCGAAAACTCTGCAGAGTCTGATATTTGGGCACCGGTAGAAATACCGGAGGGAGACGCTAACTCAGAAGTCAGCAGCCAGCCATGGTGGTATATCTTTCTTCTCGGTTTTGGCGGTGGCTTCATCGCACTACTGACGCCATGCGTATGGCCACTTATCCCTATGACTGTCAGCTTCTTCCTGAAAAAGAATTCAGACAAATCCAAGTCTATACGAGAGGCT
>JBJECS010000189.1:0-11271 GCA_051871335.1 Muribaculaceae bacterium
ATTTCGCCAGGAGTCTTGTTTGCGACGAAAGTGTTAAGGTCAGCAGAAAGCTTTTTGTATCCTTCAGTGTCGAATCCAAACATTGGCGCAATTCGGTCGTTCATGAGGAAGTAGCGCATCATGTCTTCATCACCAACAGCAATGTTTCCTGAAGTTTCGTAAGCAACGTGAACGTCGTGTTTTTGGTCAACGAGTCTCTGAAGTGTGCCACCCATTGAAATTACGTCGTCGTCTGGATGCGGTGAGAAAACAATCACACGTTTCGGGAATGGCTTAGCGCGCTCAGGACGGTATGTATCGTCAGCGTCAGGTTTGCCTCCCGGCCATCCGGTGATAGTGTGTTGAAGTTCGTTGAAAACCTTGATATTAACGTTGTATGCAGAGCCGTATAGGGCAACGAGTTCTCCAAGTCCCCAGTCGGTGTAATCCTTGTTAGTGAGCTTGAGGATAGGCTTGCCTGTCTGTGCGCATAGCCAAACGATAGCGCGTCGGATGAGCTTGTCGGTCCATTCGCAAGAAGTCACTTTCCAAGGATGTGAAATTCGAGTGAGTGATTCAGCAGCAGGAAGGTCAAGTGCGATGCGCGTGTGGTTATGCAACTGAAGGAAAGAAGCAGGGATGTTGTCTGTGATATTGCCTTCAATAGCGTTTTGTACTGTAGTAGAGTAGTTTTCACCCCAAGCCATAGCCATAATTCGTGAAGAGCTGAGAATGTTGCTTATACCGAGTGTGATAGCTGTGGAAGGAGCATTGTCGATGTTATATTCTTTAGTGATACGACGCTTAGTCTCATTGCTAAGTAGTACGAGACGGCAAGCACTTGTGCTGAGAGAGCCCGGCTCGTTAAATCCGAGAGTGCCGTTAGTACCAATTTCAAGGATAGAAATGTCGATGCCGCCGGCGCGCTCTATATCGTGCTGATAGTCGAGGCAGTAGTCAAATAGGACGTCTTTAGTGACGGTAGTGTCAAAAGTGTGGATATTTTTAGGCTTAATGTCTACATGGTCCAGGAACACTTGCTTTAAGCGCTTGAAAGTGCTCGGTCCGTCAACTACTTCAGGGTAAAATTCGCATAGGTTAAATACTATTACGTTTTTGAAAGAGACTTCGCCTTGGCGGTAAAGCTCAATGAGTGAAGCATAGACGGCATGTGTGCTAAAGCCGGCGCCAAGTGCGAGGACGCAGTGTCCTTTTTCCTTAACGTTACGGTTTATAAGGTCTGCAACGTGTTTGGCGAGGTATTCGCTGCCTTCTGTAGAGCTTTCAAAAATACGCGTGTAAATTTTCTCTTCTCTGGTGAGAGATGCTCTTTCAATGTCACCCTCCGGAGCGTAGTAACGGCGAGGAATTCTTTCGAGCTTAATTTGTGAACTTAGGTTAGTTTTCATTGGAATTTAATTTGGTACTGCAAAATTACTAAAAATATTTATTATATGTAATTGTTTAGGAAAATTTAATAATTGATAACAAAATTTTTTAAATGAAAAAATGGGCTATAGCGGATACTGATAAATAAAATTGCAGGATTGCGAAAAAAGTCGTAAATTTGCGGTAAAATAGGTAGAATTTGATGAAAAATATAAGAAACTTTTGCATAATAGCGCATATAGACCATGGTAAATCAACTCTGGCAGACCGTCTGCTGGAGTTTACTCACACAATCGCCCAAAAAGACCTTCAGGCGCAGGTGCTTGATGATATGGACCTTGAGCGTGAGCGAGGTATTACAATCAAGAGCCACGCAATACAGATGGAGTATGCGTTGAATGGAGACAATTATATCCTCAACTTGATAGATACTCCGGGACACGTGGACTTTAGCTATGAAGTGTCCCGTTCTATTGCAGCTTGCGAGGGCGCTCTGCTGATTGTAGATGCTTCGCAGGGTATTCAGGCGCAGACTATCTCAAACCTCTATATGGCGATAGAAAATGACCTGGAGATAATCCCGGTGATAAATAAGGTTGACCTTGACAGTGCTAAGCCAGACGAGGTAGAAGACCAAATAATAGAGCTTCTTGGCTGTAAACGAGAGGAGATAATCCGAGCGAGCGGTAAGACGGGTATTGGCATACCTGAAATACTTGAGGCAATCATAGAACGCATACCGGCACCGGAGGGAGACCCCGAAGCTCCGCTACAGGCTCTCATTTTTGACTCAGTATTTAATCCATTCCGAGGAATTATCGCATATTTCAAGATAGAGAATGGAACTATAAGCACAAGTGACTTTGTGAAATTCGTAGCTACCGGCAAGCAGTATAATGCTGATGAGATAGGAGTTTTGAAACTAGACATGTCTCCGCGTAAGACACTTTCAGCGGGCAATGTCGGCTATATCATTTCCGGCATAAAAACGTCAAAGGAAGTGAAAGTGGGAGACACAATCACTCATGTAGAGCGTCCATGCGCAGCTGCGATTGATGGATTTGAGGAGGTAAAGCCAATGGTATTTGCCGGTGTATATCCTATTGAGACAGAAGATTTTGAAAATCTGCGAGCATCGCTTGAGAAATTGCAACTTAATGATGCGTCGCTGACGTTTACGCCGGAGTCATCGGCTGCACTTGGTTTCGGTTTCCGGTGTGGTTTCCTTGGTCTTCTGCACATGGAGATAGTACAGGAACGTCTGAGCCGCGAGTTTGACATGGAGGTAATCACTACAGTGCCTAACGTGTCGTATAAGGTGTATGACAAGAAAGGCGAGGTGACTGAGGTTCATAATCCGTCAGGTCTACCAGATTTGACACTTATAGACCATATTGAGGAGCCATATATCCGTGCGTCTGTGATAACGGCTGCAGACTATATAGGTCCGATAATGACACTGTGCCTGAGCAAGCGCGGTGAGCTGGTGAAGCAGGAGTATATCTCCGGCAACCGCATGGAGATGATTTTCGACTTGCCATTGGGCGAAATAGTGATAGATTTTTATGACAAACTGAAGTCGATATCTAAGGGTTATGCATCATTTGACTACCACTTGCACGACTTCCGTGAGTCAAAACTGATAAAACTCGACATTCTGCTAAATGGCGAGAGTGTAGATGCGCTTTCTACGCTTACTCACGTTGATAATGCGGTAACTTTTGGGCGAAAGATGTGTGAGAAACTAAAAGAGCTTATACCGCGTCAACAGTTTGATATTGCAATCCAAGCCGCTATCGGAGCTAAAATCATCGCGCGCGAGACTATAAAGGCAGTGCGCAAAGATGTGACTGCAAAATGTTATGGAGGTGATATTTCGCGTAAACGTAAGCTTCTTGAAAAGCAGAAAAAGGGTAAAAAGCGCATGAAGCAAATAGGCTCTGTGGAAGTGCCTCAGAAGGCGTTCCTGGCAGTGCTTAAGTTAGACTAAACTGTGTTGATTTAGAAATGAAATCACTGCATATAATCACTCCTGTAAAGGATTCAATAGACCTGACTCTGGAGACGGCAAAGGCAATTTTGGAGTCTGAAATCACTGTGCCATATACATACACTATCTATAATGACTTTAGCACAGATGAAAATACAGCACGACTGGAGAAGGCAGCTGTGGAAATGGGTTTTGAACTCATAAACCTGAAGGATATAACATCTCATCCGTCTCCAAACTATCTATTAGTGCTTAAAAAAACACGAGGCGAGGCAATAGAGGCAGACGCCGGGCTACTGATTGTGGAGAGTGACGTGGTGGTGAAGCCAAATACGTTGCAAGACTTGTATGATGGTGCTCTGGAGCGAGAAGACTGTGGCATTGCGGCAGCGGTGACGGTTGATGAAAATGGAGAGATAAACTATCCATATTTGCATGCAAAGGGTAAGGAAAATATGGTTTATCCGGAAAAGAAGCATTGCAGTTTCTGTTGCTCTCTATTGACACCAAAATTTCTCTCAGCCTTTGACTTTGACAGCCTTGACGAGAGCAAAAATTGGTTTGATGTCACAATCTCGCATGAGTCTCTGAACCTTGGCTTCAAGAATTATCTTTTCACGTCTCTCCCCGTATGGCACCGCCCGCACAGCAGTCGCCCATGGAAGCAATTGAAATACACTAATCCTCTGAAATATTACTGGCTAAAGTTTACAAAAGGGTTGGATAAAATTTAGATATTCATTTTCCGAAACGTCATATTCAGTGCATCAATAGTTAGGATTTGTGAGGCGAGAGGATTTCCGGCAGCAGTGATGAGCTTTATTACTTCCGTTGCTTGAATAGAGCCAACGATACCGGGAACAGGACCTAAAACGCCGCCAATGCTGCATGGCATAAACTCCCCGTCGCCTGCTGCGTCGGGAAACAAGTCGCGATATGTGGTGCCGCCGGGAAGAATAGTCATTACTTGTCCGGAAAACTGTGCAACGCCGCCAAGGACACATGGCTTTTTCAGTGTCTGTGCAATGTCTGTCACCATATACTTAGTGTTGGGATTGTCAGACCCCTCCACAATAATATCGTACTCGTCAAACAGCTCTTTTGCACGCTCCTTTCGTAACATTCCGTCGTAAACATTCACGCGGATTTCAGAGTTTATTGCATGGAGTTTGTCAGCGGTTACTTCAACCTTTTTTTTGCCTACGTCTCCTTCAGTAAAAGAAAGTTGCCGCTGTAGATTGGAGATGTCGATGGTGTCGAAGTCGCACAGACCAATGCGACCAATGCCGGCTGCGGCGAGATACATAGAGACGACAGAGCCCAACGCTCCTGTGCCCACGATGAGCACAGAAGCATTAAGGAGTTTTATCTGTCCTTCCTTGCCAATTTCCGGCAAGAAGATGTTACGGCTATATCTGCGATATTGTTCTTTAGTAAGATTTTCCATATTATTAAACGTCAAAAACAGAATCCCAGTCTTTCCACACTACATCATAGCCAAGACGTCTGATATCGTCGGTTACTTGCTTTGGGCTACGCTCGTCTGTGACGTGGAATTGTTCCAGAGCCTCAGGAGAAGAAGCATATCCGCCGGGTTCTGTCTGGCTGCCGGCACTCATGGACGTAACGCCAAGTTGCATCATATTGCCACGGAAGTCAGGACTTTCGCGAGTGGAGTATGAAATATCCACGTCATGGTCGAAAATGCGGAAAGCGAATGTGAGTTGTGCGAGCTGGCGGTCGTCCATGACTACTCGAGGCTGGAATCCGCTTTCAGAAGGGCACATGCGGGGGAAATTGACACTGTAGCGTGTTCGCCAATATTTTTTTTGCAGATATCGTAGGTGTCGAGCCATCATGGTGACGTCTGTGCGCCATTCTTCAAGTCCGATTAATACGCCCATGCCAATTTTGTGTACACCAGCCTGTCCCATTCGGTCGTATCCGTTCAGTCTCCATTCATAAACCGATTTCATGCCGCGAGGGTGATAGTTTTTATAAGCCTCTCGGTGGTATGTTTCCTGAAAGCATACCACACCGTTGAGACCGGAGTGGGTGAGTCTTTCATATTCCTCCATTTTCATTGGTTGCACCTCAATAGACAGGTTATGGAAATAAGGTCGGCATGTCTTCAGCACTTGCTCAAAATATTCCACCCCGCATTTTGAAGGAAATTCGCCACTCACGATAAGTAGGTTTTCAAAAGGTCCCAGCTTTTTTATAGCCTCGCACTCAGCCTTCACCTGTTCCATAGTAAGGATAGTTCGCGTAAAAGGGTTGTTGTGGTTAAAACCGCAATAAACGCATAGGTTAGAGCAGGCGTTTGAGACATACATTGGGATATACATGGAAATAGTCTTTCCAAAACGCTCCTGTGTAAACCTACGGCTAAGTACTGCCATTTCTTCGAGGAAATTTTCTGCTGCGGGTGAAACGAGAGCCATAAAATCTTCCGGCGTCAGCTGCTGCACATTTCGGCGAGCTTTGCTGATGACGCGCTTAACGTCATCAGTAGTGCAGCCATATATAGATTTTTCAGTATCTTCCCAAGAGTATTGGCTTATTACGTCGGCAAAGCCGTGTCCCCAAGGGAAATTCAGTCTATCTTCGTCCATTTTTATTTTTTACAACATTCGTCTGAGATATTCTGAGAAATACGCATAGCGCAGAAGTTAGGTCCGCACATAGTACAGAATCTGTCGTCGGCATCCGGTGCGTTTCGGCGAGACTCCACATAGTAAGTGCGAGCGCGTTCAGGGTCGAGTGAGAGGTTGAATTGGTCTTTCCATCGGAATTCATATCGAGCCTTGCTGAGAGCATTGTCTCGGACATTAGCTCCGGGGAACTGCTTAGCCAGGTCTGCGGCATGTGCGGCAATCTTGTATGCAATCACGCCTTCACGCACGTCTTCAAGAGAAGGTAATGAGAGGTGCTCTTTAGGTGTAACGTAGCAAATCATTGCCGTACCGAGTGAAGCAATTATTGCGGCACCGATAGCGGAAGTGATATGGTCGTAAGCTGGTGCAATGTCTGTAGTGAGTGGACCGAGAGTGTAAAAAGGCGCTTCGTGGCATGCAGACTTCTGTCGCTCCATATTTTCGCCGATTTTGTGCATTGGGACGTGTCCCGGACCTTCAATAAGTACTTGCACATCGTGTTTCCATGCAATTTCTGTGAGTTCGCCAAGAACGTCAAGCTCCAGGAACTGGCAACGGTCGTTAGCGTCGTGAGTAGAGCCAGGTCTCATACCGTCGCCGAGGGAAACAGCAACGTCATACTTATTGAGAATTTCACATATTTCGTCAAAATGAGTGTAAAGGAAACTTTCCTGATTGTGTAATACGCACCACTGCGTCATGATAGAGCCGCCGCGAGAGACGCATCCGGTAAGTCTGCTGCCAACCAGTTCTGCATGTTCTTTGAGCACGCCGGCATGGATAGTGAAATAGTCTACACCCTGTTCGCACTGTTCGATAAGAGTGTCGCGGTAAATTTCCCAGGTCAGTTTTTTTACGTCGCCGTTAACCTTTTCCAGTGCCTGATAAATTGGCACAGTACCCACCGGCACAGGGCAGTTGCGAATAATCCATTCACGAGTCTCGTGGATGTTGTCGCCAGTAGAGAGGTCCATCAGCGTATCGCCACCCCAATAGCAGCTCCATACAGCTTTTGAGATTTCCTCCTCAATTCCGGAAGAGAGAGCGGAGTTGCCGATATTAGTGTTAAGTTTTACGGCAAACTTGCTGCCGATAATCATAGGTTCAGCTTCTGGGTGATTTACGTTTGCCGGTATTATGGCACGTCCTGAAGCAATTTCCTCGCGAACAAATTCAGGGGTGATGTAGCTGTCGATTCCCAGCTCGGCATTGTTGAGGTTTTCGCGTATTGCAACATATTCCATTTCAGGAGTGATGACACCTGTGCGGGCGTAGTGCATCTGTGTAATGCGCTTTCCCTCGGCAGCTACACGAGGCGCATGCTGTATAGGGAAGCGGATATCGTCAAGGCTTTTGTCGGCGAGTCGTTGGCGTCCGTATTCGCTGGTGATGGCCGGCAATACTACGGTATCGCCGCGCTTTTCCACCCACTGCTCACGTATGCGTGGCACTCCTTTTGTGATGTCTATTTCCAAGTTTGGGTCAGTATAAACGCCGCTGGTATCATATACAGTGACAGGAGCGTTAGGGTATTCTACACGCTTGCCGTTTTCGATTTTTACAGTTGGATATAGGTTGATTTTTCTCATTCCCACCTTTATTTCAGGGAACATTTGCCCCTGGACGTAGATTTTTTCAGAGTTAGGGTATGAGGATACGTCTATGTTTGAAATTTTCATTTGTATACTTTATTTTTTGTTAGTTTATTTATTCAGGAATGCGGTCAGCGGGCTTGAGGCGTTAGCATGGCTTGATACAGCACCAGGACCAGCGAGGTAAGCTTTTCGTCCGGCAATTACGGCGAGTCGGAAGGCGTCAGCCATAGCCACAGGGTCGTCAGCCACAGCTATTGCCGTATTTACGAGCACAGCGTCGGCACCCATTTCCATAGCCTGAGCAGCATGAGACGGTACTCCGAGTCCGGCATCAATCACAACTGGCACTTGGCTTTGCTCAATGATTATTTCGAGGAAATCGCCGGTGCGAATGCCTTTATTTGTGCCTATCGGTGCTCCAAGTGGCATCACAGCAGCCGCACCCACTTCCTCAAGCCTCTTGCAAAGAACAGGGTCTGCCTGGATATAAGGCAAAACGATAAATCCGTCCTTTGCAAGCTCTTCAGTCGCTTTTAGAGTTTCCACCGGGTCAGGCAGCAGATATTTTGGGTCAGGGTGGATTTCCAGCTTTATGAAATCCGTGCCGAAAATTTCGCGGCTCATCTGTGCGGCGAGTACAGCCTCGCGAGCATCACGTACGCCGGATGTGTTTGGCAACAGCTGCACGTTTTCACGGTTTATGTGAGTCAGCATGTCGTCTGTAGCCTCATTCATCATGTTTACACGCTTCATAGCCACGGTAATCATCTGTGATTGTGAAGCGATTACAGCCTCCTGCATCTTGTCGGGCGACAGGAATTTTCCAGTGCCAACAAACAGGCGAGACGTAAATTCTCTATTTCCTATTTTTAAGGTATCCATTCTAAATAGTTATTATAGTTGTTTGATAATTCAATAAATTTTCGAGTCATCTCAGCGGGATTTTCAGCTTTCGCAATAGCTCCGCTCACGGCGACCCCGACCGCACCGGCATTCATCAGCGGGCAAACGTCGTCTAAGCCCACACTGCCTATTGCAACATAGGGGAAAACGTAATCTTCGCCTTTTTTCAGACTTTGGTATGTTTCCAGCCCAAGAGGTGCGGCAGCGTTTTTCTTCGTTGTGGTCTCTCTGAGAGGTCCAATGCCAAGGTAATCTACAGGCAGACCTTTAGTGGCGCGAATATCTTCAATGCTATTTGCCGTAAAGCCAATTATACCCATATCGCCAAGTATTATTCGCGCTTCTTCCGGCTTCATGTCTGTCTTGCCAATGTGAACACCGTCTGCCAAGCCTTCAGCAGCAAGGCTTACATGGTCGTCCACAATAATGATTCCTCCATGCTCATGGACGTATGGCGCTACTTCTTGCAGCACTTCCCTGATTTCATCTTCCGGAGCATCTTTCATTCTCACTTGCACCGTGCGGCAACCGCCATCTACGACATTTTTTGCCTGAACTATTGTGTCTATTGCCGTTGCGCCGTTTGTGATAAAATACAGTGCCATATTTCTGCGGCGTAGTGTGTCAAGAAGCGTCTTTGCGCCTCCATTATTCCACACTTCGCCAAGGAGAGCAGCTCCATAAAAACCTTTATCATTCAGTAATTTAAGTGAAGACATTGTCACGCCTCCGAGTGCTACAATATTTTTTGCTCCGGTGATGTGAGGAGCATCAGTCAGGTTTGCGTTTGCTGTATATCCGCTCTTGCTGATTGAGTTGAAAACAGGAGATATTGTCACATATTCATATCTGCCGGCTTGCGAGAGCTCTTGAAGTGAGTGCATGCTGCGAGCCACATGGCATAGCCCTGTTGGAGGCTCCGGATTGCGGCTGTTTACCACCACGCCCACGTTGAAATGCTCAGCAAGTGAGAAATGGTCGTGTATTTTTATTTTGCAGTGATAACAAGCCGGTATTTGCGAAATCAGGTCGCCAACTTGCTCTCGGTTCCATTCCGGCTTACGGATATGCAAGAAGTCAAGCCCGTTTTGCAGGAACAGTGTGAGTAATTCCGCCTCACTTTTTGCCTGCAAAGGCATGGCTGCATGAGAAATGCAGCCGGGATGGGTGAATAATACAATTTTAACCGCCATAAGCCGCATGGATAAGAACAATAACGTCTCCCTCCGCAATTTCCCGACTTTCCCAGTCAGCTTTTCGGACAATGTTGTCGTTTATCGCAACAGCGATTCCGCCCTTTGCCTCGGGATATAGATTTGCTACGAGCTTGGCAACCGTAGTGCCGGCAGCAAGCTCTTCATTTTTGTCGTTTATTATAACTTTCATATAATCAATGCGTTAATATTTGCCGATAGTCTTAAAAATATGGTTTAGCGGTCCGTGTCCTTTGCCAAACTTATAGATAGCACCCCTTAATATCGCTCTGTATTCCCACCTTAGAGCGTCTTTTACGGCATATTTCAGGATTTGTCCGCGAGCCAAGAAAGAAGCGATGGCACTTGATAGCGAACAGCCTGTGCCATGAGTGTTTATGGTGTCAATTCGTTGATGAACGAAAGGGATACATAACCGGTCGTGGGTTAGGAAAAAGTCGGTAAGCAATTTTTGTTTGTTTTCAAAATGTCCACCCTTAATCAAAACCGCATTGCAGCCAAAGTCTTCAATTATTTTCTCAGCCGCAGCCGTCATGTCGCCGCGCTGAAAAATTGAAATTCCAGTCAGCTCTTGTGTTTCCGGCAGATTAGGCGTGACGATGGTGGCGAAGGGTAAAATTCTCTCTTTCAGCACTTTTATAGACTTGCTTGACGATAATGAGTCGCCCGATGTGGCTACCATAACCGGGTCGACGACCACGTTTGTGGGCAAGTATTTTTCCAGGAAGTCAGCAATGACGGCGGCGCACTCCTCGTTAGGAATCATTCCTATTTTGATAGCGTCCGGCTTCACGTCGGTGATTATCGCATTGAGCTGTGCGCGTAGCATATCAGCTGGAGTAGCGAGCACACGCTTTACGCCTTTTGTGTTTTGGGCGGTAAGAGCTGTGATGGCAGTCATGGCGTAAGCTCCAATAGAGCAACACGTCTTGATATCCGCCTGAATACCGGCTCCGCCAATAGAGTCGCTGCCAGCGATAGAAAGAACTGTAGGATATTTTTTCATAAAGTAAGCCTTCTGTGTCATCAGAAGTACTTACGCCATTCAAGCAATTTGCTGAAAACCATTTGCCTTAACTCCATTAGCGGCATTACCCGCCCATGTTCTTAGGGTATAATCTCAGCCTTGCCTAAACTGCAAAGCACCCCTGGAATGAATGTCTATTTATTTGAGCGCAAATTTACGACTTTTTTCTCTATTTGCAAATTATTTTAAGAGCCATTTCCAAATTGGCACTACGTTTATGTCACGATTTCCAATAGAAATCACTTTTTTAGCTATTACTTACCCGAAAATGATTTTTTTTGAAGTATAGTTATAAAAAATCGTATATTTTGTGTAAGTATACTTATAAATATTTTGGATTTTTTGTAAAGTATAGTTGTAAATGTTGTGATAATGGCGAGAATTTACTGGTGTAGACATTACATTGTGGGCGGTGGCGAATTGGTGATTGCTTGAGTGAAAATTCCGCTGAAGGGTTGAGCACTATTACTCTCTTATGGCTTTTATTTGAGCGTTTATTGAGCGTTTACAAATATTT
>JBJECS010000190.1:0-11195 GCA_051871335.1 Muribaculaceae bacterium
AAAGCCAGACAGCGCAACAAATGTTAAATCTCACCTTCGGGAATACAGATTTATCAGGTTTTCTTCGTTTATTTCGAAAAAAGGGAATAACTTAGCCCTAAAATTTAATTGATTTATTATGGAAGGTAAAGACATAAACAGGCTAAAGCTGGTTTTGGTCGAGAAGAAGAGGACGGCAAAATGGTTGTCTGGAGAACTCGGAATCTCTCCTGTAACGCTGTCTAAATGGTGCAGCAATACCACACAACCGTCTCTCAGAATCCTCGATAAGATAGCAGACATCTTGGAGATTGATATACGAGAATTGCTTAACGGAAGAAACAAACAATAACACAGAATGGATAAAGGACAAATTATATTATACCAAACGCCCGATGGCGAATCGAAGATAGAAGTCAGATTGGAGAACGACACAGTGTGGCTCTCGGCAGACCAAATGGCGGAACTTTTTCAGAGAAACAAATCCACCATATCCAGACATATAAAGAATGTGTTGGAGGATGGTGAGTTGGATTCAGAAGAGGTCGTTGCGTTTTTTGCAACAACCACTCAACACGGAGCTATGGAAGGCAAGACCCAAGAACACAAAGTCACATTCTACAACCTCGACATGATTATCAGTGTCGGCTACCGTGTTCACTCTTACCGTGGTGTCCAGTTCAGGATTTGGGCAACCAAGGTGCTGAAGGAATATATTGTGAAAGGTTTTGCCCTGAACGATGATTTGCTGAAACGTGCTGGTGGTGGGAATTACTTCGACGAACTGCTTGCCCGTATCAGAGACATTCGTTCAAGTGAGAAGGTGTTCTACCGCAAGGTGCTTGAAATATATGCCCTCAGTATAGACTATGACCCACGAGTGGAAATGACACAGCAGTTCTTCAAGACGGTACAGAACAAAATGCACTACTCAGTCCATGGTCACACAGCAGCCGAAATCATCTACGAGCGAGCTGATTCACAAAAGGACTTCATGGGACTAACTACATGGTCTGGAGCCTTGCCAACCAAGCCCGAAGCTGAGGTTGCAAAGAACTATCTGACGAAAGAAGAGATAACATCCTTGAACCGTATTGTAAGTCTCTATCTTGACTTTGCCGAAATGCAGGCTGAAGAGCATCGTCCAATGTATATGAAGGACTGGATAAAAATCCTTGATGACTTCCTCAGTATCTCACGAAAAGACATCCTTACCCATGCCGGCAGGATTTCTGCAAAGTTGGCTAAAGAAAAGGCAGACAAAGAGTATGACAAGTTCAAGGATCGTACCAAGAATGAACTCACCCCGGTAGAAATACAATTCCTCGAAAACTTTGAGCGAGAGCAGAAGAGACTTTTGGGTGGTAAGGATAATAGTGATAGCGAGGAGAGATAAAATGCAATTTACTAACCAGAGGAAAGAACGATTAAGACATGAATAACGAAAATAATATTCTCTCAGAAATCAATAACATCCATAATGAGATTAACGTCATACGCAAGATGTTTTCCGAGGAAGAATTGTCTGCTTTTAATAATTTTGTAAACAGTCAACATCCTCAGATAAGCGAACCCGAATCATTGTCTGAGAAGTGCTATCTACTATCAACACAAGTAAATTACATTGATGACTTTAAAGTAACAAATACAAGGACTTGGGCTATAGAGATTGCGAAAAAAATAAATCTCAAAGACATTTTTTTATCTTTCATGCCGAAAGCACAAGAATTTTTCGAAGGCGATATAGACCGTAGAAGTGCAATAGCCTCAATGGTCGATACTGTCAAAGAATCTCCTGTGATATATGATACATTCCTTTTAAGCAATGGTCTCACTGACGACGGTTTTCAAATGCTAATAAACAGAATGCTTTCACTTGAGTCGAAAGAGGAGAGAATAGCATATGCGTATAAACATGAAGATTTGTTCAAACAATTAATTCTAGAATATGGCTTATTGTCCTTTAACAAAGAAACAGAGGATTTGTGTTTTAACAGGGATGAAGAGTTAGCCAGCTTATACGTACTGAAGGAAAGCTACAAACAGTTCCCCAACCTTTTTTCTAAAGCGGAACCTTTCTGCCGAAATATTGAGAAATTGTGTAAATATTGTGTTTTTTTATATTACATACCTAAATCTGAATACGATTGCATATTGTATGATCTATTTACATTAGTTCGCTCATATATTGTTATTTATTCAAATGACTGGAGAAAATACTGGTTCGATGAACAGTTTGGTTTAATGGGTGAATCGCAAAGATTTAGTTTCGTCAATTTCCTAAATCTCAGTGTAGAGGGTGGCGGTTCTCCTTATGCGGAAGCGTTTTGTGATGCTATGGAGCAATACTGCTATGAAAATAGTATAGAGCCTGCCATTCCCTTGAATTTGGTGAATAGGAGAACTGCAAAGTTAGTTCGAAATGGTTCTGGAGGCGAATACGTGAGAGTTTTGAACCGGAAATTGAAAGGAGTAAATGAAGATCCTGCCAAAGAAGATAGAATACTATATGATATTCTTAAAAAATTGCATTACAAACTCATAGAAGACGGAATCTTGGATAAAACCGCTGATGAGGAACTATTTATATTTCGTCTTTCTGGCTTAAACAAACCAGGCAAACTCTCCAATAATTTAAAGGTGAAGAATAGTATTAAATTAGGATTAGTTCTTAGATGTTTATGCTCAGATCGTAATAATCCATTTCCTCGCACCAAATTAGGCAGTTTCTTTATAACAGATGCTGGCAATAAACCAAATTTCTCATCAAATACCATAGTCACACAGATGGAAATGAAAAGGCCGACACCAAAAACAAATTTCCACTATGTCGTAACGTTGTTAGAAGAAATTGGGTTCTGTAACGTCAGAGATGTTCACAATGGGGCTAGGAGTTGAAATAACTGTGGAGATAAACGCTCCAAAAAGGGGGAATTTCTAGAGAATGGGATTTGAACCCTTAAATAATCATAAAAGCGATAACGGAACCTCTAGCGGAACCTCCAACGACACTAAAAAGAAAAAGTCCTGTAAATCATAGACTTACAGGACTTATCAGCGGAGAGAGAGGGATTCGAACCCCCGGAGGTGTTACCCTCAACGGTTTTCAAGACCGCCGCAATCGACCACTCTGCCATCTCTCCGAGTGTCTTTGTTTGTTTGACGAGTGCAAAGTTACGTTGATTTTTTTATTTGTGCAAATTTTTTGGCAACTTTTTTATAAATATTTTTCACGAACAAATATAAAGTATTAATAATCAACGGAAAAAGATGAGAAATAAATTTTATTTGCATTTAAATTTGAAAAAGACAAAACTTTGCGCTAACTTTGTGAAGAATTATGAGCGATGACAGGCTGAAAGATGAAGCGAGAGATGCATTGACCCGATTTCTTGAAGGTCAGCATCTGAGGAAGACACCCGAGCGCTATGCCATACTTGACAAAGTGTTTGAGATGTCGCAGCATTTTTATATAGATTCTCTTCAGGAGAGCCTCGAAAAGGCATCGTATCATGTATGCAAGGCGACGCTGTATAATGCGATGCAGCTGTTTGTAGATGCAGGACTTGTGAGGAAGCATCAGTTTGATAATCAGCCGGCTCAGTATGAGCGCGTAGTAAGTGCCCAGACCGGCAATCACTATCACCTTGTATGCCGTCGCTGCGGTAAGGTAAAGGAGGCAAAGGCTCCTGAAATGCTGAAAGAACTGACCAAAGTTAAATCACGTACATTTTATGCGGAATTTTACTCGGCATACGTCTATGGGATATGCTCTACGTGTATGAGAAAAATTAAAAAGGAATCAAAACAATAACTAATATACTCAATAAAATGAAAATCGACGTTTTATTAGGGCTCCAATGGGGCGACGAAGGAAAAGGTAAGGTGGTAGATGTATTAACACCGGGCTATGACATTGTGGCACGCTTTCAGGGCGGTCCGAATGCAGGTCATACTCTTGAGTTTGAGGGCAAGAAATATGTACTCCGCTCAATTCCTTCGGGCATCTTCCAGCATGAACAGATAAACATCATCGGCAATGGCGTAGTGTTAGACCCTGTACTGTTTAAGGAAGAGGCAGAAGCATTGGAGGAAAGTGGTATAGACCTAAAGAAAGTGCTAAAGATTTCCAAGAAAGTGCACCTAATCCTACCAACTCACCGCCTTCTTGACGCGGCGAATGAGAGGGCAAAGGGAGCGGGCAAAATTGGCACTACCGGCAAGGGTATAGGTCCTACTTACACTGACAAGACGAGCCGAAACGGACTTAGACTTGGCGACGTATTCTGTAATTTTGAAGCAAAATATTCAGCTGCCAAGCAACGTCACCTTGATATACTGAAATCGATGGGCGAAATGCCTGATGTAACGGAACTTGAGGCTAAGTGGCTTGAGGCTATTGAATATATCAAAGGGTATGATATCATTGACAGTGAGTATGAGATAAACCGCTATCTGAAAGAGGGTAAAAAAATACTGTGTGAAGGTGCTCAGGGTACTCTTCTTGATGTGGATTTCGGTTCATATCCGTTTGTCACTTCTTCAAACACTATCTGTGCCGGCGCATGCTCAGGACTTGGTGTTGCACCTAATAAAATCGGAGATGTATTCGGCATTTTCAAGGCATATTGTACACGAGTGGGCAGTGGTCCATTTCCGACAGAGCTTCACGATGAGACAGGTCAGAAAATCCGCGATATAGGTCATGAATATGGCGCAGTGACAGGACGTGAACGGCGATGCGGATGGATAGACCTTGTTGCGCTAAAATATTCAATTATGCTCAATGGCGTGACACAGCTGATAATGATGAAGAGTGATGTTCTTGACGGATTTGAGGAGGTAAAAGCGTGTGTAGCATATGAAATCGACGGCAAGAGGACAGACCGCTTCCCGTTTGATGTTGATGACAGCAAAATCAAACCAATATACAAAACGCTTCCTGGCTGGAACTGCGATATGACATGTGTAAAATCTGAAGATGAGTTTCCAGAGAACTTTGTGAATTACATAAAGTTCCTTGAGACAGAACTTGCTACCCCAATAGCCATAGTATCGGTAGGGCCTGACCGCAAACAGACAATAGTACGCAAACACTAATTAACATAAATACAATAAATACTAACCCTAAACAACCATGGCAAAAATAAAACCTTTCCGCGGTGTAAGACCGCCGCAAGACTTAGTGACAAAGGTTGCTTCCCGTCCATATGACGTGCTGAACTCTGAAGAGGCACGCAAAGAGGCAGAAGGCAATGAAAAATCGCTATATCATATCATAAAGCCCGAAATAGACTTTGAGCCGGGTACAGACGAGCACGACCCTAAGGTATATGACAAGGCTGTAGAAAACTTCGAAGCGTTTCAGAACAACGGCTGGCTTGTGCAAGACGAGAAAGAGCATTACTATATCTATGCTCAGACGATGAACGGACGCACACAGTATGGCATAGTGATTGCAGCCAATGTAGATGACTACATGACAGGCAAAATCAAGAAACATGAGCTGACTCGCCGCGACAAGGAAGAGGACCGCATGAAACACGTAAGGATAAACAACGCCAATGTTGAGCCGGTGTTCTTCGCCTTTCCGGACAATGAAGTGCTGGACAACATCATCAAGACAGTGACAGCTGAAAAGCCCGAATATGACTTTGTGGCAGAGGATGGATTCGGACATCACTTCTGGGTAATCAGCGATGAAAAGATGATTAACACTATCACAGAAGAGTTTGCAAAAATTCCTTATCTCTACATTGCAGACGGTCACCACCGCACAGCTGCCGCCGCACTTGTAGGTAATGAAAAGGCAAAGGCAAATCCAAACCATACAGGCAATGAGGAATATAATTATTTTCTCGCAGTGGCGTTCCCTGCATCTCACCTTAAAATCATAGACTATAACCGAGTAGTAAAAGACCTGAACGGGCTCTCAGCAGAGCAGTTCCTGGACAAAATAAGGGAGAATTTTGATGTTGAAGAAAAAGGTACAGATATATATACTCCTTGCAGCTTGCACAACTTCTCGCTGTATCTTGAAGGCAAATGGTATTCACTCACCGCAAAACCTGGAAGATATGACGACGCAGACCCTATTGGCGTGCTTGACGTGACTATCTCCAGCGACCTGATACTGCGCGATATCCTTGGCATTACCGACCTCCGCTCTGACAAGCGAATTGACTTTGTAGGCGGCATACGCGGACTTGGAGAGCTGAAGCGCCGAGTGGACAGCGGTGAAATGAAGGTTGCTCTTGCGCTTTATCCAGTGTCAATGAAGCAGCTGATGGATATAGCAGACTCCGGCAACATTATGCCTCCAAAAACAACGTGGTTTGAGCCGAAACTGCGCTCTGGTCTCGTCATCCACAAGCTTGACGATTAAGGAGACTTAAAACTCATCAACCATTGCCGCTTGAGTAAGGATTTTCCTTTTCGGCGGCAATTTGTATATCCTGGTCATTGAGACGGTATCCCTTTTTAGGCTTATTAATATCCAGGAAAGTCTGACTTAGAGTAAATACGAGTGAAGCGAGAGTCTGAGCCCGATGTGCAGGCTTTAGCTGACATTCCCATATAGTAATGCTATGCCACCCCATGGAAGCCAGTTTAAGGCGTTCTTCACGGTCTCGCTTAATGTTTCTCTGAATTTTGTTCTGCCAAAATTCGGTATTGGTTTTTGGCATGGAATACAAATTGCAGCCTTCATGACCGTGCCAGAAACAACCGTTCACAAAGACGACAGTGCGATATTTTCTGAGTACGATGTCGGGATGTCCCGGAAGGCGCGAATGATTTAGTCTGTAGCGAAATCCGAGTCGGAACAGATATTTTCTGACAATGAGTTCAGGCTTAGTATCCCTGCTCTTTATTGCAGACATACATCTGTGCCGTTGCTCTTTTGTCATCTTGTCCATATAGTGAAGTTTAGCTAAGTGGTGCAAAGTTACAAAATAAAATGAAATACGAGTCATTTTAGTAATTTTTTAGCTTGTTTATTTTGTCAATTAGTGAGATAAGAGTAACTTTGCAGTATGATTGAGGCGCAGAAAATAGATACTGAGCAAATACAGACGCAACGCCTGTTACCTATGCAAGTTGGCGTAGGCCGTCTTCTCGAAATGAACGCTATAGAAGTCGAGGAGGAGGTAAAGCGTGCGCTTGAAGAACTGCCCGCCCTTGAAGTGGCTGAGAATAAAGATGATAAGCCGGCAGATGATGACAGTCATCATGAGGAAGACTTTAAAGAAAGCGCCGAAGACATGCAGAGAGCCGACTATGGCGACGATGACGACATTCCCTACTACCTCCGCAAATCAAACAATGGCACATACGACCCTGATGACTATGTAGAGCCGGTAGTGGTGGCTACAGACGGCACTATGATAGACACCCTCACAGAACAACTTAACGAGCGAGAGGTCTCACCAAGACAGGAAACAATCGCAAACTATATAATAGGCAATATCGACGATAATGGATATATGGCACGCGATATGCGCTCCATAACGGAGGATATTGAAATGCAGACAGGGCTTGACGTAACTGTCGAGGAGGTGAAAGATGTGTGGAAACTGATTCGCACATTTGACCCGGCGGGAATAGCAGCTGTAGACCTTCGCGACTGCCTTCTACTACAAATTCAGCGCATGATGGAGGAGAATAAAACAGTAGAAGTAATCATGGCAAATGAAATAATTGCAGACTATTTCGACCTGTTTTCCAAAAAGCATTTTGACAAACTCGCAACTGCACTTGAGGTTTCACCCGATGAAATTAAAGACGCACTTGATGTGATACGCGGACTTAATCCCAAGCCGGCGTCACAACTTACATCAGGCGGACTTGAAGACGGCTCTCGACATATAGTGCCGGACTTCAATATTGACGTAGATGGCGATGAAATAGTGCTGACTCTGCTGAATAATATCCCTGAATTACAAATAGAGGCGACATTTGCGGAAAATCCCAAAGAGGAAGAACTCAAAAAAGACCGCAAGCAGCGCGATGCAATGGCTTTTATCAGGCAACGGCGTGACGAAGCACAAATGTTTATCCGTATGCTGTCAGCACGCCAGGAAACGCTATTCCGCGTAATGAGCGCAATAGTAAAAATTCAGCGGGCATTTTTCCTCACCGGAGACATGGGAACGTTGCGGCCAATGGTTTTGCGCGACATTGCATCAATTACGGGTGACGACCTGTCGGTAATCTCGCGCGCAACGGCAGCAAAATACGTCAATACGCCCTATGGTGTATTTCCACTTAAGAAATTCTTCAGTGAAAAGGTAAACGACGAAGAAGATGCTTCGTCGCACGAGATTATCGAAGCCATAAAAAAGATTATTTCTGAGGAGAGCAAACGCAAACCGCTTAGCGACGAGGCAATCACTGCTGCGCTAAATGCCAAGGGCTACTCGCTTGCACGACGTACCGTGTCGAAATACCGCGAAAAAGTTGGCATCCCCGTAGCACGGCTTAGAAAGGAAATTTGAGGCATCTCCCCTACTCTAAACTAAATAATAAAGCGAACTAAATATGTATATAAAACTTGCACGAATAATATCCACAGTATTTTCACCATTTTTAGTGCCTACCTATGCAATACTTATGGCATTGTGGCTGTCAATACTGTTTGTTGTGCCTGATTCAACAAAACTGACAGTGGCTGGAGTGACATTTTTATTGACAGCAGTCCTGCCAATGCTGCTGATAGTGGCACTTTATAGAGTAAAGGCAGTAAACAGCATCGGACTCGCAGAGCGCGCCGAAAGGCTCGTACCCTATTTATGCGCAGTAGTGTGCTACTCATTTTTGGCTGTATATCTAAACTCTGTGCACTCACCAATATGGCTGACAATGTTTGCCGTAGGAGGCGGACTTGCAGTACTGGTAACACTTGTGATAAACAGGTGGTGGAAAATCAGTGCACATGCTGCTGCAATGGGTGGCTTCACTGCATTTGTATATCTGCTGTATCACTCACAACTGCTGATATTTGGCGGTATGCCCATGCTTTATGCAGCGGTAATAATTACAGGTCTTGTTGGTACCTCGCGCGTAGCACTTGGCTTGCATACACCAATGCAGGTAATTGCAGGAGCGGCAAACGGAGCGGCATGCATAATTTTGTTATCACTATTTTACTAACCAAAATAAGCAAGATAAATGAAACCATTAGTAAGCATCATTATGGGTAGCACATCAGACCTGCCAATTCTCGAAAAGGCAGCCAACTTTCTGGACCAAATGGAGATACCCTTTGAGATGAACGCACTCTCAGCACACCGCACACCACGCGAGGTGGAAGAATTTTCACGCAACGCAGCAGGACGAGGCATAAAGGTGATAATAGCCGCTGCAGGCATGGCGGCAGCTCTGCCTGGCGTGATTGCCGCAATGACACCGGTACCGGTGATAGGAATACCTATAAACTCATCACTTGAGGGTCGCGACGCATTGCTGTCAATCGTACAGATGCCTCCGGGCATAGCGGTTGCTACCGTGGGCATAAACGGAGCAATGAACGCGGCTGTGCTGGCAATGCAGATTCTTGCGCTTACAGATGCGGATATTGCAGAGCGATTTAAGAAATATCGTGAAGGGCTGGTAGATAAGATTGTGAAAGCTAATGCGCAGCTGTCTTCACTAAAATATAAATATAAAGTTAACTGATGAGCGTATTTGACTATAAACGTCGCAAGACATCCATAGTAAATATCGGCGGAGTGCCACTTGGTGGCGACAACCAAATCCGTCTTCAGTCTATGACCAACACTTCCACCATGGACACTGAAGGAAGTGTGGCACAGATACGCAGAATTGTGGCAGAAGGTGCCGACTATGTAAGACTTACCGCACAAGGCGTTCGCGAGGCTGAAAACCTTGCGAATATCCGCGCCGAGCTGCGCAATGAGGGAATTAACACACCCCTTGTGGCAGATATACACTTTAATCCTCGTGCTGCATTTGCAGCTGCCGAGGTTGTGGAAAAGGTAAGGATAAACCCCGGCAACTTTGTTGACCCCGGTCGTACGTTCCGCCAATTATCATATACCGATGAAGAATATGCCGCAGAACTGCGCCGCATAGACGATGCGCTGACACCGTTCCTTGAGGTTTGTCGTAGCCATGGTACTGCGATAAGAATAGGAGTAAACCACGGAAGTCTATCAGACAGAATAATGAGCCGCTATGGCGATACCCCGGCAGGCATGGTGGAAAGCGCAATGGAATTTTTGCGTGTTTGCGTAAAGCGCAATTTCATGGACGTTGTCATTTCCATCAAGGCTTCAAACACTGTGATAATGGTGGAAACGGTGCGTAGGCTTGTAGCAGCAATGGATTCAGAAAATATGCACTTCCCTCTCCACTTGGGCGTGACAGAGGCAGGCGACGGTGAAGACGGTCGCATAAAGTCTGCCGTAGGTATAGGCACACTCCTGGCTGAAGGAATTGGTGACACAATCCGCGTATCCCTCAGCGAAGACCCTGAATGTGAAGTGCCTGTTGCCCGAAAACTGGAGGAGTACATCACAAGACTAAAGGACGTAGATAGCATCGAAGGCTGCTATTACGACGGATATAACCCTATTGCGCCACAGAGGATAAAGACTGAGGCAATAGGAGAATTTGGAGGAGATAATCCAACGGCTGTTGTAACTGACATAAGCGGTTTTACACTGCTTGATGCCGCAAAAATAGACGAATACAACGTGAATACTGTTTCCGGTGCAATTTGCCTGCATACAAGTCACAGCAATGTGGTAGGCTCACTCCTCTACGCTCTTCACCGCTTGCATCAGAAAGGATGTAACAAGCCGATAGCAGTGATGATTGATTACGGAAATACGCCGGCTGAAGACGTTCCGATATATGCAGCTGCAGACTTCGGCAGAATACTATTAAACGGCTTTGCTGACGGATTAAAAGTGACGGCGGCAAACCTTAGCGACGAAAGATGCGAGGAACTCGGATATTCTATTCTTCAAGCATCTCGCCGCAGATTTACGAAAACTGAGTTTATATCCTGTCCAAGCTGCGGACGTACGCTTTTTGACCTACAATCCACACTTAAAGAAATAAAATCCGCACTTTCACATCTTGTCGGTCTTAAGATTGGCGTAATGGGATGCATAGTAAATGGACCGGGCGAAATGGCAGACGCAGACTATGGATATGTTGGCGCTGCAGCTGGAAACGTGAGCCTATACCGC
>JBJECS010000191.1:0-11061 GCA_051871335.1 Muribaculaceae bacterium
ATCAAGTCATGACGATTACCGGCGATAGAAAGCTCTTTAGAAAAATCTTTCTCAGAGATGAAATCAGACAGCAAGAATGCTGTGCAACGTTTCTTAAGTGCATCCGTGAAAAATCTCAGAGCATTGCCAATGTCTGTCCCTTTATTTTGGGGCTCAAAGTTTAGCAACTCTCTTATTATAAATAAGATATGTTTTTTACCTTTCTTCGGAGGAATAAATTTTTCAATTTTATCTGTGAAAAATATAACACCGATTTTGTCGTTGTTTTGAATAGCGGAAAATGAAAGTGTAGCGGCAATCTCAGCCATAATTTCTCTCTTTTCTTGTCCAACTGCGCCAAAGAGACGGCTTGCAGACAAGTCAACAAGCAGCATGACTGTCATTTCACGCTCTTCTTCGTAGACTTTTACATAAAGTCTGTTATGACGGGCTGTTACATTCCAGTCAATGTCGCGAATATCATCTCCATATTGATATTCTCTGACTTCAGAAAAAATCATACCACGACCTTTAAATGCGGAATGATATTCTCCGGCAAAGATATTTTGTGAAAGTCCTCGAGTTTTAATTTCAATCTTGCGGACTTTGCGTAATAGTTCATTAGCATCCATAGTATAAATGAAAATTTCAATGTACGAAATAAATTGTCAGTACGTTGGCAAATGTGAATACTATGGATTAAGGTACTTCAATCTTATCAATAATGTTAGAGATAATTTCGTCTGCAGTAATATTGTTAGCTTCAGCTTCATAGGTAAGTCCAAGCCTGTGGCGCATTACATCATGACAAACAGCTCTTACGTCTTCAGGCACTACATATCCGCGTCCACGAAGGAAAGCGTATGCGCGAGCTGCCTTTGCAAGGTTGATGGAAGCACGAGGAGATGCACCGAAAGAAATAATATTTGTAAGGTCATTAAGCCCATATTCTGCAGGAAAACGAGTTGCAAAAACTATGTCAACGATATAGCGCTCAATTTTTTCATCAACGTAAATTTGGCTGACGATTTTTTGGACTTCAAGAATCTCTTCAGGACGAAGGAGTGCCTGTATGTGTTTCCTTTCGTTAGATATATTCTGGCGAATAATAACCTTCTCTTCTTCGCGTGTTGGATATCCTATTACTACTTTCATAAGGAAACGGTCGACCTGTGCCTCCGGCAGTGGGTATGTACCTTCTTGTTCGATAGGGTTTTGCGTAGCCATCACTAAGAAAGGCTCGTCTAAGCGGAAAGATGCTTCACCGATTGTAACCTGACGTTCCTGCATGGCTTCAAGAAGTGCAGACTGAACTTTTGCAGGAGCACGGTTGATTTCATCTGCAAGGACGAAATTTGCAAAAATAGGTCCTTTTTTTACCTGGAATTGCTCTTTTTGCACGCTATAAATCATAGTACCTATGACATCGGCAGGAAGCAAGTCTGGAGTAAACTGAATACGGCTATATTTTGCGTCAATCAGCTGTGACAAGGTTTTAATTGCTAATGTCTTTGCAAGACCGGGTACACCCTCCAATAATATGTGTCCGTTGCTCAAAAGAGCTATTAATAAAGATTCTGTAAGATGGCGTTGACCTACGATGGTCTGCTCCATACCTTTGTTTATGAGGCTTATAAAATTGCTCTTAGATGCAACTAAATCGTTTAGTTGACGGATATCTACGTTTTCGTTCATAATATTGATATGATTATCTATTGTCAATTGTACATTGGTAGTTGTCTTAATTTCTAATGCAAAGGTAATTACATTTATATTGAATTGCTAAAACGAAATGTTAAATTTAACTATTATACGTTTAACATCTTAAATTTATGGTCATTTTTTATATTTGTTTAGTATTTCCTTGCATTTCTTGTTTGCCTTTTCTACAGACTCTTTAGAATTTTTATCTATTCCATATTTGCTCGCAGGTGGAATTACAAGAACTTGCCCAGAACGAACCATATCCGGATTTCCTAATTTGTCTTGGTTTTCTATGTAAATGTATGCCCAAAAATCACGATGCCCATAGTGTCGTAATGCCATACTGATAAGAGTATTGTTCGGCTTTACAGTCTCTGTTATAATAGCATCATTCTTATCAGATTGAGATTCTACATTTTCAGACCTATTCTGGGATGTATTAGTCTGGACTTCAACCTTTTGGGTCAAAGAGGATTCTTGCACCTCAGGCTTTGTAGAAGAAATATCTATGCTGTCTTTTACTATCGGTTTATCAACATAAATGGTATCGTATATAAACACTTCTTCGACAACTGTAGGGTTTGATATAAACGCAGGAATACAACAGCCAATAACAAGACCTAAAACAAAAAATATCACAAGCCATAGCCATGACATATTACTATTTTCTTCTTTCTCTTTGTCATTGTTATATTGTTCATTCTTCTCAGGAGAATTATTATCATTCTCACTCTCGTCATCTGTTGCGTAACCCTCTACTTTGAATGGATTATCGAAAGAATCTGTTTCCTGCTGTTCTGTATTTGTAGTTGAATTATCTACATCACTTCCATTCTGATTATCTGTAATTGTAACTTCAAATGGTATATTGTCAGTAGCTTCTTCAACATCTGTTTTTTTATGGTCAACAGCATGCATTGAACTATCACAGGACGATTGACTTTCCGGTTGCTCTATGTCTTCATCAAAAATTTCCTCAAGAGCAGAGTCAATCTCATTGTTGCCTGAAGAATTTAGTTTGTCTTCATTGGTTAATGCTACGTTGTCTTGACTATCATTTTCTTGAAGTTTATCTGAAGTCGCCTCAATATTATTTATATTGTTATTATTAATCAATTCATCATCAGTCACTTCATCTTCAAGTTCAACAGCATCAAAGAAAGCAAAAGGCTGATTGACGGTATCTGCTAATTCAGAATCAGGAATGAAACGTATCGCGTCAACGTTGCCCTTTTCGTCTAATGAATCTGACTTTAAAAGAATGAATTGACCTAATCCAATAATGGTAACACTACCATCTTTAGCAAGAGCCTTATATATTGTTGAGATGAATGAAGCAATAAACTGTTCGGATTCAATTCCGTAAGGCAGCTTTTCTTGCAATTGTTTACACAAAGCAAGTAAAGTAATAGTATTATTCATGATTATTATTTCTCAAAATTTTTAATAAAAGCAGAAGCCGGAGTAAAAACAATGTTAATTACCGGGGGCAAAAGCAGACGTTTGCCCGTAGATAGGTCTTTGCTGATTTTTTCGTCTTCTTTAATTGCATCAAATTTACCAAAGCCAGGAATAGCCACGCTGTCCATATTTTTTAGGTTTTGGGTAATGACAGAGATTAGCGACTCAACAGCAGACGACACTTGGTTTGCGCTAAGTCCACACTCTTCTGATAATGCTGAAATAAAATCTTTATTATTCATTATAAAATAAGATATGCGTTCTATGTGAAAAATTTATTGCAAAGTTACGAAATTTTTCTGTAAAATTGCTTTGAAAATCACGAATTATTAGTAAATTTGCACCGTCAAAAGGAAAAAGATATAACAAAATGGTTTTATCATTTCGTTTTCATATTACCGATAAACGACACGCGATGTGTGTCAAGACGTTTTACGCAAGAATCATACCGCACTATCTGATGCCAACACGCTGAAGTAGTGCGTTTTTTATTAATTTTCAAATAGGTATAAATTATGTCAAAATTAAGGTTTAAGGTTGTAGGTGAGGCTTTTGACCGCAAGGCGGTAAAAGTTGACATACCTGAGAAAAGACCGGATGAGTATTACGGCGAATTTGTGTTTAACCGTAAAGCAATGTACCAATACCTACCAAAGGCAACTTTCGAGGGACTCGTACATGCGATAGACCACCGACAACCTTTGTCAAGAGAACTCGCTGACAGCGTTGCAGAAGGTATGCGCCGCTGGGCTATTGACAAGGGGGCTCGTCATTATACCCACTGGTTTCATCCACTTACAGATGGAACAGCAGAAAAGCACGATGCTTTCATAGAGCACGATGGTAAAGGTGGTGTATTAGAAGAATTTACAGGTAAGCTCTTAGTGCAGCAAGAACCGGATGCTTCAAGTTTTCCTAATGGTGGTATCAGAAACACTTTCGAAGCTCGAGGTTATTCGGCATGGGATATTTCTTCTCCCGCATTTATACTCGACAAAACCCTGTGTATTCCTACTATTTTCATTTCATATACAGGAGAGTCTCTTGACTATAAAACCCCGCTTCTCCGCGCTTTGAACGCCGTTGATAAGGCGGGTACGGCTGTTGCACGCTTCTTTGACCCAAAAGTTAATCATGTCATCTCATATCTTGGTTGGGAGCAGGAATATTTCCTTGTGGATGAAGGACTTTATGCTGCTCGTCCGGACCTCGTGATGACCGGCAGAACACTAATGGGGCACGAAAGCGCAAAAAACCAGCAGCTTGAGGACCATTATTTTGGTGCAATTCCATCACGCGTAGAGTCATTTATGCTTGACCTTGAAATAGAATGCCATAAACTTGGTATACCTGCAAAGACTCGACATAATGAGGTAGCTCCAAACCAGTTTGAGCTTGCACCTATTTTCGAGGAAACAAACCTTGCAAATGACCACAATTTGCTTCTTATGTCAGTAATGGCAGAAGTTGCGCGTAGGCACAATTTCCGCGTACTATTGCACGAAAAGCCTTTCGCAGGAGTTAATGGTTCCGGAAAGCATAACAACTGGAGCCTTGGAACAGACACTGGTGTTCTCCTCTTTGCTCCAGGCAAGACAGCTGAAGATAATCTGCAATTCATCACGTTTGTTGTAAACGTAATGGCTGCGGTAAATAAATATAATGGTTTGCTAAAGGCTTCTATTTCGTCTGCAACAAATGCACATCGTCTTGGTGCGAACGAAGCGCCGCCGGCAATTATATCAATCTTCACGGGAAAGCAACTTGCAAGTATTCTTGAAGCTCTCGAAAACAGTAATGTCGCAGAACTCGAGAGTCTGTCAGGCAAAATGGGTAAGAACGTCGGTATATATCAGATACCTGAAATCATGATTGATAATACTGACCGCAACCGTACTTCACCATTTGCATTCACAGGAAATCGCTTTGAATTCCGTGCAGTTGGCTCAAGTGCAAATTGTGCATCAGCAATGCTCGTGCTAAATGCTGCCGTAGCAGACCAGCTAAATGATTTTGCATCGAAAGTAAACGCTCGTGTTGAAAAAGGCGAGGCACTCCGCCAGGCAATACTCGAAGAGGTTAAGGCTCTTATCATAGAATCAAAGGCTATCCATTTCGATGGCAACGGTTATAGCGACGAATGGAAAGAGGAGGCAGCTCGCCGTGGACTTGACTGTGAGACTTCTGTGCCAAAAATCTTTGATTCATACTTATCTGCTGCATCAATTGAAATGTTTGAACGAACAGGCGTATTGAATAGGGTTGAACTTGAAGCACGCAATGAAGTTAAGTGGGAAATGTATACTAAGAAAATACAGATTGAGGCACGCGTATTGGGCGACCTTGCTATAAATCACATTATCCCTGTTGCAACACGCTATCAATCATTCCTTGTTGATAATCTTGTGAAAATCAAGAGCCTATTTGACGAGTCAAAATCTGCAAAGATAGCTCAACAAGACTTGCAGACAATCGAGACAATAGCAGAACACATGTCTATCATTAAAGAAGAAGTTGAAAAAATGGTAAGTGCGAGAAAAGAAGCAAATGCCATAAGATGTGAGAGAGAAAAAGCTATTGCATATCACGATAACGTGATACCAGCAATGGAAAACATTCGCTATCACATAGACAAACTTGAGCTTATGGTAGATAATGAAATGTGGCCTCTACCTAAGTATAGAGAGCTGCTCTTCATAAGATAATAAAAAAATTTCACACTCATACAATCTTAGTTAACACTTAAATCAATTTATGGAGATATTGAAGCACGAATGTGGAGTAGCAATGATTAGGCTGCTGAAGCCCATAGATTACTACATACAAAAATATGGTACAGCCCAATACGCCTTGAACCTACTATACCTGTTGATGGAGAAACAACACAACAGAGGTCAAGAAGGTGCGGGAGTAGGTGTTGTCAAGATGCACACTTCTCCCGGAAATGAATATATGTTCCGTGAAAGAGCTCTTGGCACTAATGCTATATCAGAGATATTTGACTCAATTTACAATCAAATTGGCAGTTTGGATAATCTATCTACGGAACACATCAAGTCTTTGACTCCATTTATCGGTGAAATATATATGGGGCACTTAAGATATAGCACGACCGGAAAATCGGGTATGTCTTATGTGCACCCTTTTTTACGCCGAAGCAACTGGCGTTCTCAAAATCTCCTTCTTTGCGGAAACTTCAATCTTACCAACGTTCCTGAGGTGTTTCATTCAATAGTGATGAAAGGGCAACATCCACGGTTTTACAGTGATACATATATGCTTCTGGAACAACTCGGATTCTGTCTTGATAAGGAAAACCACAGGCTATATGAGCAAGTAAAAAATGATACAACGCCGGCTAACATTACGCAAATAATAGAAGACAGACTTGATGTCTCAAAAATTTTGTCTGAAGCAGCGCCAATGTGGGACGGGGGCTTTGTAATCTGCGGTGCCACCGGCTCTGGAGACATGTTTGCATTGCGTGATAGTAGTGGTATACGTCCTGCCTTTTATTACTATGACGATGAGATTGTTGTATTGGCATCTGAACGTCCGGTAATACAGACGGTACTCAATGTTAGACGAAAAAATGTACAAGAACTAACACCTGGGGCAGCCCTAATTGTTTCAAAATCAGGGAGGGTCTCAATTAAGCAGATTTTACCAGAAAAGAGCAACAACCGATGCTCTTTTGAGCGTATTTACTTCTCACGTGGCAGTGATGCGGATATTTATCAGGAACGTAAACTTCTTGGTAGAAATCTTGTTTCTCGCTTAATGCAGTCTATCAACAACGACCTTGAAACGGCAGTACTTTCTTTTATCCCTAATACAGCTGAAGTGGCTTTTATAGGTATGGTAGAGGGATTTGAAAAGGTATTGAATAAACGTAAAGCCGAACAAATACTTAATCTTAGCAAAACAGGTAAGCTAACATCTGATTCTGTAATTGAAATTATGAATCAGAAATTGAGAGTTGAGAAAGTTGCTATTAAAGACATAAAATTGCGAACGTTCATAGCCGAGGGCACTACGAGGAACGACCTTGCTGCGCATGTATATGACGTAACATACGGATGCGTTGTAAACAATGTGTCTACACTTGTTGTAATCGATGACTCAATAGTGAGAGGTACAACCCTAAAGCAATCTATTTTGCGTATGTTGGGTAGATTGCACCCGAAAAAAATAGTCATTGTATCATCGGCTCCGCAAGTTCGTTATCCTGATTATTATGGTATCGATATGTCTCGACTCAGTGAATTTATCGCCTTTAGAGCCGTCATTGAGCTGCTTAAGGAAAGGGGGGAGCAATCTCGCCTTAAGGAAGTATACGATGAATGTATACGTCAGTCGTTTCTTAAGCCTCAAGAACAGATAAACTGCGTCAAACGTATTTATGAAGGCTTCACAGACGAAGATATTTCAAAACAAATAGCTAAGATGCTTACGCCAGATGATTGCGAGGCTGAGATTGAGATTGTATACCAAACACTTGAAGGTCTACACAATGCAATCCCCAATCACCCCGGGGATTGGTATTTTTCCGGAGATTATCCCACACCTGGTGGTAATCGTCTTGTAAACCTTGCCTATATCAATTATTTTGAAGGGAATCACGATAAGAGATGAATTATTTTAATAAACATAGAAAAAGCTCGGTAGAACCAAACCTGCCGAGCTTGTTTTTATTTGTAATGCTTAATTAGCAAGCTTTGAAGCTCATGTCAAGACCTTTAACAGAGTGGGTTAGTGCACCTACAGAGATAAAATCAACACCAGCTTCACCATAAGCGCGGAGAGTGTCGAGTGTGATGCCTCCAGATGATTCAATTTCAGTGCGTCCGTTAATCAATTTTACAGCATCGCGTGTAGCTTCAGGTGTAAAGTTGTCAAGCATAATGCGGTCAACTCCAGCTTCAAGTGCTTGAAGGATTTCTTCTGTATTACGTACTTCAAGTTCAATTTTTAGGTTCTTGCCTTTCTCTTGACAATAATTTTTTGCAGCAGCGACGGCTTGTGGAATGCCGCCTGCGAAATCTACATGATTATCTTTAATAAGAATCATATCGAAAAGCCCAATACGATGGTTGCAACCACCACCAATTTTGACAGCCTCTTTTTCAAGAATTCTCATGCCTGGTGTGGTTTTACGGGTGTCAAGAACTTTTGTTTTAAGTCCGGCGAGACGTTCCTGATATTTAGCGGTTGTTGTAGCGATACCGCTCATACGCTGCATAATATTCAGCATTATTCGTTCTGTCTGAAGGAGAGAACGAACTGGCCCCTCCACGACAAATGCAATATCACCAGGCTTTACGTGCGCACCATCGTTAATAAAAACTGTCATTTTGAGTTTTTTGTCAAACTTATTAAAGACCATTTTTGCAATTTCAACACCTGCGAGAATGCCTTCTTCTTTTACAATAAGTTGTTGCTTACCTTGTTCTTCAGCCGGAATTGTGCTAAGTGTAGTATGGTCACCGTCGCCAATATCTTCAGCAAATGCAAGGTCAAGCAAATCTTCGATTAGTTGTTCACGAGTTTTCATTATGTTTAAATTTGTATATTAATTTTTCAGAAAAGTATTTTTAAAAACATTATACTATGTTCTTGTCAAGCAAAACTTGATTTGCTATAAACCACAGAGATGTTGCGTTTTCGACCTCTAAGCGGCATACAGACTTAATAGAATCTGTAATTGGTGCGGAGATATTGAGCAATAATCTCATACCCAAGTATTTATGCATTGAATTTTCAGATAAAATCATCTCTTCGGATAGTTTTGCTGCATATTGAAAATACCTAAGAAGTGAATGACAGAGAATGTCTGCCACTTCCGTAGTAGGGCAAGATTTAGCCCATAAAATTGCATCGTTATATGTAAGATTTTCCACAGGATATATCATGGGAGCAAGGAGTAGGCTTTCGCGAGTAGATACATTTTCGCGCAACTTTAGTGCCAGATTTAGATTTTTACCCAGATTTTCAGCAATTTCTTTTAGCTGAGGTATGTTAAGCCCAAATATGATTTTATAATCATATCCTGCTTTGCGGATAGTGTCAGCAATAATGCCATTTCTCAAAGCAAAGAAATGGCGTTTTACCTGCTGCATGTCGCTAAATACTTCCATATTATAATTTTTACACAAATTTAGGCACAAAAGAGGAAATAACAAAATTTATGACTCTAAAAATATATTTGGTCTTAGAAATTTAAGAAAAAAGTCGTAATTTTGCAGCAAAATAAATGACTTAAATTGATGAAAGCAAAAATAGAGAAATTTGAATCTGCAAAAGGTGTAATCTCATATATCACACTGACAAATAATAGTGGAGCATATGTTACCCTCTCAACTCTTGGTGCGGGAATTATCAGCATTTGCGTCCCTGATAAAAACGGAGAGCTTGCAGACATAGTGATGGGATATGAAAATCCATGTGACTACATTTACGATGGTCCTTGCTGCGGCAAAATACCAGGCAGATATGCAAATCGCATTGCTCGCGGACTATTTTCTCTTGATGGAAAAGAATATCAGTTAGCGGTTAATTGTGGTCCTAATCATCTGCATGGAGGTCCTGAGGGACTTCAAAACCAAAATTGGCAGTTTGCTGTAGACGGAGAGGTAGGTGATGTCACATTTACGCTAAAAAGTAATGATGGAGATGAGAATTATCCCGGCAATATTGAGGTTCGTGCTAATTATCGGTGGACAGAAAATAATGAGCTACACTTGACGATGGAAGCAACAACCGATGCCGCAACAATTTTGAATCTAACAAATCATACATATTTTTGCCTTTCGGGCCACAATGCGGCGAATGCTCTTCAGCATGAGTTGCAACTGTTTTGCTCAAAATACCTCGAGACAGACGCGTCTCTTGCGCCTACAGGAAGAATGCTCCACGTAAAACGCTCTCCTATGGATTTCACTGTAAGCCATAAAATTGAGGAACGAATAAAAGAAGATTTTGAGCCATTACGTATTGGTAAAGGTTATGACCATTGCTGGGTAGCAGATGGGTATGAGGATAAAAAATTGCGTCCCATAGCAATTCTGAAGGACATTGTGTCACGACGCAAAATGCAAATTGATTCTACTCAGCCAGGAGTTCAGGTTTATACCGGAAATTGGCTTACCGGCTCTCCAAAAGGCAAAAGTGGTGCAGAATATCACGACTACGATTTTGTCGCCATTGAATGTCAGGGTCTGCCAGATGCACCTAATCACTCAAATTTTCCATCTCAGGTATTGAGACCTGGCAAAAAATATTTTCATCAGATAATTTTCCGATTTACTTCATTTTAAATAAGTTATGGAACAGAATAATTCAGTAAACAATTCAAAAAAAAAGAAAGTGAATTTTTCTAAAAAAAATATTATCATAGCTCTAATTATAGTTGGAGTTGTGGTGATTGCAGGCATATTGGTTGCGCTACAAATGGCAAAGACCAATGCAGCGCAAGAGGAAATAGAACAGCTGAAATTAACAAACGAGCAGCTCCAACTGGCTAATGAATATGAAGCACTCAATAATGAGTATGCACAGTATGAAAATCAGACTCAGTTACTTGCAAATGACTCAATTGTGGAAAAGTATGCTGCCGCTAAGGCAAAAGTGGAAAAGTTGCTTCAAGAGCTGAAAATGGAGAAGCGCAAAAATGCCGCTCGTATAAAAGAGCTACAAGACCAGATTGCCACACTTAAAGGACTGCTGCGCCATTATGTGGCACAGATTGACTCACTTTCACGCGAAAATCAAGGTCTTAAGACTGAAAATCAGGAAATAAAAGAGAAAAACCGTCGCCTGAATGAACGTGTTGAATCTGTTTCCAAAACAAATGAGGAGTTGAATGAGCGTATGACTCTCGCCGAGAAGCTAAATGTGACGGGTGTTTCGCTGCGCTCG
>JBJECS010000192.1:0-2112 GCA_051871335.1 Muribaculaceae bacterium
GAGGACAACGTTAGCGACAGAACCCTTCTGCTTGTTGCAGAGTTCTTCCGCCTTTGCGATGTCTCCGTCCTTGAGAGCTTTCTTTACGTTCTCGGTGAACTTTGTTACGTTGCCCTTACCTGCGCAAGCTGAGATGGCGATGATACGCTCAACAGACATTGCGATGACAGTGCAGAGAAGACCGAGGATGATAGGAACGACCCAACCACCTTTATACACTGTTCCGAGCATGTTCAGAGGGTGACCTTCCGGATCGCCGTTAGCGAAGTTGCTTGGGTTACCGAGGAAGAAGAGGTAGAAGCAAACACCCACTGCGAAAGCAAGGATAATGATGATGATTGCGTGTCTTACACCCTGGAAGCCTGCTGACTTCTTAGGTGCGGCTGTTTTTTTTGTAGCTGCCATAATTGTTTGATTAGTTTTAAATTATTAATTAATTAAATTGATTATAGTATTAATTTCGTGTTTTGCTTTAAGGCGGTTTAAGGTCAGTGATGATATGCGTCCGCACGTTTTCAAACACAAAGTTAGCAAATAAAATAGAACTACGGCAAGGATTTAGAACTTTTAACAAAAAAAAGTTGGTCTCACCCGTTTATTGCGCGTAAAAAGGAGACCTGACAAGTCTCCTTTTTACATATTGTGTTTCTGTATTGTCATTATCGCATATAGGGCGGTAATCCTGTCCAGCGTGAGTCCTGTAAAGCCTGCCGGTGCCGGTGTTCCTGACAAAAGGGTGCAGATTACCTTGTAATCAAGTGCTGATTGCATTGTAATCAGGTGCTGTTTGCGCTATAATCAGGCGCTAATTACATCCGTGTCCTTTTGCCGTTGATTATCAGGCGGTTTGCTTTCCGGTTTCTCTCTGACCCTACATTATTAATATATAGGCCGTCATTATTTCAGTTTCGCGAGGCATTCCTTTATCCTGCGCATAGCTTCGCGGATGTTGTCATCGCTTGTGGCGTAGCTCATGCGGAAGCACTCCGGGTCTCCGAAGGCATCACCGCCCACTGTGGCCACGTGTCCTACCTCCAGAAGGTACATCGCGAAGTCGTTGGTGTCGTTGATGACACGTTCGCCGTCTGTCTTCCCAAGGTAGCTTACGCATTTGGGGAATACGTAGAATGCGCCGTCCGGAACGTTTACTTCCAATCCAGGAATTTCCTTTACGAGGTCAACGATGAGGTTGCGTCTGCGCTCAAATGCCTTGCGCATATCTTCCACGCACTGCTGGTCTGCCGTGTAAGCGACCATTGCTGTCTTCTGGCTTACGGAACATGGGCCTGACGTGTATTGCCCTTGCAGCTTGTTGCATCCCTTTATTATCCATTCCGGTGCGGCCATATAGCCTATGCGCCATCCTGTCATGGCATACGCCTTGCTGACGCCGTTGATTATGATGGCCTGCTCTTTCATGCCGGGGAACTGTGCGATGCTCTCGTGCTTGCCCACATAGTTGATGTGCTCATAGATTTCATCCGCAAGCACATACATGTCCGGATGCTTCTTTATCACGTTGGCGAGTCCCTCCAGCTCATCCTTTGAATACACTGAACCGGTAGGGTTGCTTGGCGAGCAGAGAATCAGCATGCGTGTCTTTGGCGTGATGGCTGCCTCCAGCTGCTCCGGCGTGATTTTGAAGTTCTGCTCGAATCCGGCCGGGATATGCACGGGCTTGCCGCCTGCCAGCAGTACCATTTGCGGGTAACTTACCCAATAAGGAGTCGGTATGATGACTTCTTCACCGTCATCCACGAGTGCCATGATGGCGTTGCACACAGCCTGTTTCGCACCGTTGCTGACAGAAATCTCGCCCGGCTTATAGTCAAGTCCGTTTTCTTCCTTCAACTTTTTGGCCACAGCCTCACGCAAGTCAGCATAGCCTGCCACCGGAGAATATTTTGACCAGTTGGCATCTACGGCCTTCTTGGCAGCCTCTTTGATGTGGTCTGGCGTATTGAAGTCCGGTTCTCCCACGCTGAGGTTAATCACGTCAATGCCCTGCGCCTTCATCTCGCTGCTCTTTTGTGACATGGCGAGTGTTGCTGAAGGAGTCAATCTGTTCAATCTGCTGGATAAACGTCCCATGTAATTAGTCTTTTTGTTTAT
>JBJECS010000193.1:0-10871 GCA_051871335.1 Muribaculaceae bacterium
GTTGTTGCCGAAGTTGGCGCTAATCGTGTCTGAACCGAGACGCTGCGCCTCAACGGGGAGGTTAAACATAGCAGCCAATAAAGGTTCTCGAGAATTGACCACGATAGACAATTTGTCTTCAGGCATAATTTTGATAGAAGGCATCGCTGTAATTTCGCACACCTTGTTGTCTTCAAGGTTTTGCATGTAAGTCAAGTCTTTAGGAGTAGAACAGCTGCCCAACATGATTACTGTAGCACACAGTAATACGAGGTTTTTAAGGTTCATTTTCTTTATATTCATTTTCTTTTCTGTTTTTATCGTAAATTAGGCATAAAGCTCAGTGTCGTTCATTCTGCGCTGCCTCTTGTGAATGTAATATGTCAGTAAAATGTTAATTCCTGCATATCCGGCAACGTCGATAGCCACAAGAATTGTGACGTGGATGTATTTTGAAATCAGCAGGTTTGTCATGGTGAATATTATTGAAGATACCACAATGAAAACCATTGCCCAGGTTTTTGGCACACCCAGGGCGAGAAGTTTGTGGTGGATGTGGCATTTATCAGGCAGGAATGGGTTTCTGTGATAGCGGATGCGATGGAGATAAACTCTCAAAACGTCGAAACATGGCACGATGAGCGGTGTAAATGCTACGACGAGCGGATTTACTCCAATGGAAGAGCCTACACCCTCATGGCAAATTCTGATAGAGAGGATTGTCATGATAATGCCGATGGTTAGAGCACCGGTATCGCCCATAAATATTTTTTCCTGCTTGCTTGGGTCACCAAATACGTTGTAATAGAAAAATGGGACGAGCGTGCCCAGTGTGGCAAATGCCACGAAAGCGTAGAAATATTCTTGCGCTGTGAAGAATACAATTCCGTAATAAAGGCAAGCCACGGCGCTGAGTCCGGATGCAAGCCCGTCGATGCCGTCAATGAGGTTTATGGCATTTGTGATATATACGGCAACGAGAATGGTGAGTGCCCATCCAAGTGGAGCCCAAAGCTCGTCAATCCACATAAAACTCCACAGATTGTCGATAGACAGTGAAGCGACTACGAGAAATAGTGCAGCCACAATCTGCACAACAAACTTAGCGCGATATTTAACGCCAATAAGGTCGTCTGCCAGTCCTACGAGAAACATGAGCATCAGAGAACACGATGCAAATGAGATGTCGACGGTGTGTTCGTAAAGCTCTTTTGAGAACGTTCCTTCATAGAATAGCATGCTAATACCTGAAATACAGGCGATTGCGAAGAAGATTGACGGCATGAAGGCCATTCCTCCAAGGCGTGGTATTGCACCTTTGTGTATTTTTCTCGGGTCCGGCTCGTCGAATAGCTTACGCCGGAATGCTATGAGCAATATTTGGGGTATGATAATACCCGTCAGCGACAGTGCTATCACAAACACTGATATCGACGAAACTACCCAATAATCAATTATTAGCATTAATTAAAAGTCTTTATAATTTTACAAATATTTGTATAAGTATGATAGTCTTTACACAACTACCGTAATTTAATTCAGTTTGCAAATTTAGGCATTTATTTTGAATTACGCAAATTTTTGATTTTCAAGATGAAAAATTGTGGTCGTTGTTACATTCTTTGCTATACTTTGGGCAGTTATCTTGCGAGGGATAGGTTGAATGTCAGTCCGTAAGATGAGTTGGTTGTAGGGAAAGAAGAAGTGGTGACGAGTGGTGTGTTGACCTGGTGGTCGAAGAAAGCGGCAATGGTCAGTCGCTTGCTCAGGACGTAAGAAGCGGTGAAGTTTATGGTGAACGTTTTTGTTCCGTTAGTAGCCTGAGTGTAGTTAGACTCAATTCGTCGCACGAGCGACTGCGTGTTTTGGAGCGAGATGTCGGCATTAAGTGTAAGGTCGTTTGAAACGCCTGATTGAGTGCCTTTCATCTTGAGGAATGTATTGAACCCTACGATTTTATATCCCGCACCGATTGTAATGCCTCGTTGGGTAGCCTCGACAACCTGACCCGCAGAGGTGTTGAGCGTGAGAGTACGGCTGTCGCGATATTCAATGTTAGCGGTGATGTCGTTTTTGAGGGTGACTTTAGCACCGATTAGAGGGGCGAATTTTTCGGTGATAGCCACGCTGGATATGTTAAATGGAGATGATGGGACAGGAGCACCGGTCAGTTCATCAAGTGTGAAACCGATGTCTGAGCCGTCTGCTGTTATCCAGTTCAGGTATGAGGAATATGAGCCTACAGAGTAAGTGCACTGGTAAGCGTGAGAGAGAGTGAATGTCTTGAAGATATTTCTCATATTTCCCAGGTTTACAAGTCCGTCGTAAGTAATTCGCCAGTTTGGCTTGACCTGTCCGAAAGATGGGAATGGGTCAAGGAAAATGCTGCTTGCGTCCTTTCCGGTGTATGCGGCGAGGAATGCGGGGATGAGTACATCGCTGCTGGTGTTTGAAACAGTCCCTACATTTTTGTCGAAAGGTTTTCCTGCATACTGTGTATCCTTGATAAATCCGCTGTTAGGGTATGAAGTGCCGGCATATTTATCTTCCACACGTTGAGCGACCTGTGGAATGTATTCAAGGAGTTTGTCAAATGCGTCGCTCCTATACCCATTGTCGGCGTTGCTGGAGCCGAGAGCGGTAGAGAGGGCGTTGTAAGTCATGGTAAATGAGCCGGAGCGGGTCACAGGTATGTTTTCATACATGAATTGCATCTGTTCGCTGCGGTTGTCAGTGCGGTTCATTGTGAGCTGTATTTTGAGTCCCTTTATAGGTTCGAGGTTAAACTCAAGATTAAGCTCATTTGTGGTAGCCCAGATGGCAGGGGAAGTCTGTCCGTCGTCAGTTATGAGCCAGTTGCGCTCAAGTGCGGTGTACATATAGTCTTTACCGGTAAATCCAAATGCAAAGTCAAGACCAGGCGACATAGGTCCGTAGCTGTTGCTCTGACCAAAGACATTTCCGATATCGTTTCGGAAAAGAGGGAGGGTGAGCCCTTGGGTCTTTCTCCACTTTATGGAGAATGAGCGTGGTGCCATGAGGAAGCGGGTGGAATAAGCAAGGATTTCCTGCTTCAGAGGTCGCTCTTCCTTAAGGTTTTCCACAATTGTGAACTTGATGTTTGCTTCACCACGAGTCAGGACTTTGATATTGTTTGCGTCTACCACTTCTGTCTGCACAGGGAATGGCTTTCCGTCGGTGGTGAATGCCGTCACTTTTACCTTTTTGTTACGGAGATTGTGTCGGATAGTGATGGTAGTATCCGGCTGTAGCTTATATGTGCGTTCAAACTTCTTTGGCTTCTTTTCCTTGCTCTGCGCCTTGCGAGTGTTGGCAAATCGCTTGTTGATTTCTTTGAGGTAGTTTATTTTGTTGTAGAAAGTCTCAAAGTTTATTCTTCCGTCAGCATTCCAGCTTGCTTGGTTAGCGATAGTGTTACCCATGTTTACGCCGTCGATAGTGGCGCCGCGGTCCCAGCGGTAAGTGGCGTTGTAGGTTACAGAGCCATTCAGGAAGTCAATAGCCGGGATTTTGCTGAAAGGCGCCTTGTATGAAGCCACGAAAGACTGGTTGTAAGCCCATGGCGTACCCATAGATAGAATACTCTTCCAAATGGTGTCTTTCCACTGCTTATACTCGTCGGGGAACAGCTTTTTGTTGACCGCACCGGCAGGCTCGTCGATATGAGCGGAGGTATTTGAGTTGAATGAGAAATTAAGCGACTTTGTCAGGTTCCATGTCACAGCGAGCTGTCGGTCCCAGAGGAAATTTTTGCTGACAGAAACCGGCATCCGGAACATCACGTCGGTCTCTGAACGTGCCTGCTGCTCGTAGTAGTAGCGCGACATGTTTGTCTGGAAAGAGATTGAAGTAGGCAGCCAGTTCAGTTCCCATTCTTTGATGAATTTGAGGTTTTTATTTTTAGAGTCAATGAACGAGAATGGCTTGAAAGGCTTGAAATATGGAGTGTAAGAGTATTGGAAACTGCCGCGGTAGTCGTTTGTGTTTTCATACTCTGTTGTAGGGTCTTGCTTGTGCTGCTTGTTGAAAGAGAAGTTCAGCGTGAAGTTTGCAGGGTCCCAAGGCATAGGATTTTTGCTCTGTACGTCGAATTTCAGCCCGGAGATAGAAAAACTCTTTACGGTAGACTGCTCTATTGCGTAATTGTTTATAGAGTCTTTCTCATGCTGGTCTGCAGCGTCGTCAAGGGCGTCTTTAAGCCTTACGTCCTGGTCGAGAGGGTTGTATTTCGGAGTAGTCTTTTCTTTAGAGTAAGAGTAGTAGATAGGGGCTTTGAGCTTAGCGGCTTCCGGGAGGAACCGTCCGGCATCTACCTGTACTGCAAAATTATATTGCTCGTAGTCGTCGAGTCGTCTGTCATTAAGCGCTTGGTCTACGCCACCAAAGCCGGCAGTTTCCACATGTGCGCCGAAATTGAGAGTGGCAATGTCAGAGAGTCCGAGGTTTACGTTTGCCTTAGCAGCCCATCCGCCTTCCTCGTCAAAATCTGTCACTCGCATTTCATTGACCCAGATAGTACCGTCTTTCACGGTAGCGGAGTTGTTTCTGACACCGATAAGGAGCACGCGCACGTCGCTGAGAGATGGATTACCCTTTACAGCCATTCGGTTTTTCTCATTGTCCGGGTCGCGGCTTTCATATACGGTGGTATATCCAACGCCGCTACCTTCCTCAGCCTTTGCGCGGTTGCGTTCTTTCTTGAGGTTTACGAGAGTCTGAAGCGGGAGGCTCATGTAGTTTTCCTCAGGCCATACGGCTTTTCGGTCTGAAGTGAGGTCGTTGTTATATTTACCGGCAGGGGTAAGAGTCAAAGGAATTTCGTATTCATAATAGTTGTTTTTCACGTCGGTGCCGAGGCGAACGAACACTGAAAGCTCTCCGCTCTTGAGGTTTGTCACGTCATCGATGAGACTTTCGGCGTGGACGTGCATTTGCAGGCGTTTATAGTTGCGGAGGTCGTGCGACGTGTTGCGATATACAGCGCGCGCGTCACCAGCCTGAAGCCCTGTCACCTTCATAGACATAGACTGCTCGTTGAGCTGAGTGATTTGCGACTGTCCCGGGTCCACAATACGAGATACGCCCGGAGGGAGAACGTAGTTTACCGGCTCGCGGCTTGCATTCTCCTCAATGTTTACGACAGAGACGTCAAGTTGTCCTTCAGCCGGAGCGTCGCCACGGTTATTGAGGTTGAAATCGTAAGTGCGCCATTCTCCGCGTACAAGTTCGAGGGTAGCAAAACGGAGATGCGTAGGGTTTTTAAAGCCCGTCATGAACATTCTTATGAAGCGGATTGTGGAGAAGTCTGTGATAGAGCCAACAATCTTTTCATATTCGCTCAATGGAATCTTAAACTGATACCATTCCACTTCCTGAGTCTGCCCGTCGCGGGTTGCTACGAGTGAGACTTGCTTGTCAGCAATGAAGTTTTTGCCTACAACAAAGTCTTCCGGGCGGATAGAGATATGGTATTGGTAATATCGCTCATATTCGTTGAGTGTATTGTCCTGGTTTATGTCTTCTACATCCGGCACGCTGCGAGAAGACTGATAGAGTCTGTCTGAAGCGTCTTCGGGCGAGATAGAGTTACCTTCGGTGCCGTTGTAGCGTTTATAACGCTCATGGATAGACAGTTTTAGGTCATCGTAGTCGTATCCGCGGAAGAAGTGATAGTTATCGCCGGCAGGGTCGTTAAGTGGCGATGCCTGGTCTGCCTGCATTTCTTCGAGTGCGACGGGAGATACTCGCTGGCGGAGCTCGTCGAGGAAAGTCTTGTAAGTGGGAAAGTTAAACTCATCTTCAGTGGAGAGTCCGTTAAGTCCCACGTCTTGAGCCTTGCGGGAAGCGTCGTTGTTGTCGAAGGCGTATGTGAGAGAATTTTGCTTTGAGACGCGTCCCCAAACGGTCTCTGTGACATTGCTGAGGTTTCCGTCTGCGGGAATGCCGTTTTCGTAAGATTTCAGTCCGTCTTTCAATATGTCTTCGCTCACCTCGCCGAGATTGAAGTAAAGGTCACCACCCTCGTTGTTAGGGTTTTCCGGGTCGAGGAACGGACTCATCATCCAGAACTGGATATATTCGATATTAGACTGCTCAAAATTGGTGTTATCCATCTTTCGCATAATTCCACCCCATCGTTTTTCAGGATAAAGCAGGTTTCCGCGGTCGTCGATGTTAGTAGCGTCAACGTTATACGGTCCGCGCTCCGTTGGATAGAACGATAGGTTGAGAGTCTGTATTGTGGAAGATTCGCCGTAAGTCAGTTCTCGTCCCGGGAAGATTTCGCGGGATGTGACTTCTCGGATATAAGGATTAGACTGCTGCTTGAGGTCGCTTTTTAAGTATCCCGGACACATTGAGGAGTTGCGCTGGGTAAACATTCGGTCGATGTAATACCAGTTAAGGAGGGCGCGGTTTTTGCCGTATGCCACGTCGTTGCTAAGTGCAGCCTCCGGGAAGAGGGCTGTGGATGAATTGTCGTAAGGCGTGGAGGCGAGAAACCAAGAGTAGGGGGAGCGGAGGTCAATACCGGTCTGGCTTGACTCAAAGTCGTCGATATAAGAGCTACCCTGTGTGGAGCCGGCTTTCTGCTTGTTAGGCATCAGCTGAGCGTATTCTGCTGTCACATTGAGTGTTGATGGCTGAACGGCGTTTACTGTCGGAATTTTGTTTAACAAGTTTGTGAGCCACATAAACTGGGTGTTGTAAGCGAGGTTTAGCCCCATCATGGTGTTGTTTATGGTCTCATCACCGATGTTTACCTTTTCAGTGAGTGCCTTTTCAGAGAAATGGAGGAACGTACCGCCGATGTTGAAGTTTTTATTTATTGCATACTGTAAATCCAGTCCAACAAGCGTCTTTCGCTGTGTGTTAAACATTGACTGGTTCTCAAGTTGCACGCTGATGCTCTGCCCAGAGTCTATGATGCTTTGGTTTGTGATAGTGACGATACCCATGGAGTAATCCACAGTATAGTCGCTGTTTTCAGTGAGCTTAGTGCCTCCGGCAGTGACAACAACGGAGCCACGAGGCACGTTCATGGCATTCAGCCTAATTTGCGAGCCAGATGATGCCTGATATGAGCCGGTGAGTACAAACTTGTTCTTGTCAGCAAACTGGCGTGCCACGACAAGAGTTGAGTCGTAAAGTTCTTGATAAACATAATCCTTAGCCACTGTAGGGTCTCCGATTTTTTGTGCGAGGTGACTGCCGAAAGGCTCTACAACCGGGAAAATCACCTTGCCGTTTGAGGAGGTGATGGTGTATCCCTCGATAAAGTCGAAAAGTCCGTCAGGATTAGACTGTTCATTGCTGTCGATGCGGTCAAGGTTCATCACCTGAAGGAGAGATTTATCGTTTAGTCCCGGAACGGGGAGATATACGATTTTAGTACCAGTTGTGTCGCTCAGATACTTGATATTCAGCTTGAAATTTGTCTTTGACACCTGGTATGCACCAAGTGAATACACGTTTTTCATCATCAAGTCCCACATGGGGAGTCGGGGAGCGACGGTTGTGCTTTTCAGCATCTTGACGTAAAGCGACTGGTCTGTGCCAGTGATGTCGCCGGAAAATTCTCCCACCTGATACACCTGTCCGTTGTAAGTATATTCGAATGCCACGCCGAGCACCTCGTCAGAGTTTAATTGGCTCTTAATGGAGATGTATCCGAGTGTGCTGTTGAGGGTATATTCACTCTCTTTCAGCAGCCTTGCGCTCTCCACTTTTTCATAGTCGCGTCCGCCTTCAAATCCGTAAGCCTGAAGCGGACTCAGCACTTGGCTAATACTGTTGATATTTCGTGCGTCGGGGTATTGCTCCTTGATAGTGGAGAGGAGATTATTTGACGCATTTGCGGGTATAGCATATTGTGGGTTAGGAGTCCAATAGCTGTTTGCGAGGCGAGAGTTTTCACCAAGGTCCATGAACGCAACTACGTTTCTCGACTGGTCGTAATTGTTGTTTTTATTAGTAACCCAAACCTCTATGCGAGTGATTTTTATGCCGGAAGAGACGTAGGGGAGCTTAGCGCAAAATTTGTCGTAGTTGTCGCGGAAATAGTGTGCGAGAAAATAGTGGCGATTTTGGTCGTATTCATCTACATTTACCTCAAAATCAGTGGATTGCACACCGCCCTTGGTGTTTACAGTCTTTGATTCAGAGTTTTGCTGAGACACGAGGAGAGTGGTGGTGAGTTTGCCGAATTGGAGCTTGGATTTAATACCGAAAAGAGCTGTGCTACCGCGGATTAGCGATGAGCCGGTGGTCATAGAGACGTTTCCGGCTTCAATGCTTTTTACAATGTCGTCTTCCTGCCCTTCGTATGCCAATTTGATGTTTTTAGAGTCAAAATCGAAGGTCGCGTCAGTGTTATAAGTCATGTTGAACTTCATGCGGTCTCCGACGCTTGCATTGATGGTGGCTTGTATTTTTTGGTCAAAGTCGAAATAAGTCTTTCTGCGGCTGTCCAGTGAAAGGGCGGGGTTGTCGGTCTTGTTAGAATTGATTGCCATTTTCATCTGGATAGAACCCTGAGTCTTGAGCTGCACGCCGCCGGGTCCGAAGATTTTTTCCAGAGGTCCGAGTGCGAAGTTCATGTCAAGCACGTTAAACGGCTCCTTGTCTTTGCTCTGCGCCAGCTCAGTGTTTTTTTTGTAAAGGTAAGACTGCATAGACTTGCGCAGCATCCAGTTGTTGTATTCCTGTGGTGTGAGAATGAAGGGAACGCCTACTTCTTTTTCTCCGATTTTAGTGCGGATGATATAATTGCCCGATTGAAGGTCGAGTTCAGCCTCAGTCTTGATGTTTGAAGGAGTGACGAGGTCAAGAGCGGAGCGTTCACCCATAAGAGTTTCGTAGTCGTATGGTACAGTAGGCTGCACTTTGACTTTGTTGCCGTCTTCCTGTGCAAATACAGCAAATGGCATCACTATAGCCAGCAATGCCGAGAAGAGGAAATGATATGTCGCACTAACGTATTTCGTCTTTTATACCTTTGATTAACAGTGTATTACATCATGCTGAGAGCCTTTTTTATAGCCACTTCCACCTTTGCAGACGGCTCCGCCTCGAATACACGCTTGAGTGCTTTTTGTGCCTGAGGCTTAGGGAAACCGAGCATTACGAGCGCAGCGAGAGCTTCTTCAAAGATTTCAGATGTAGCTTCAACCTGTACTAATAACGTAGCATCTACCCCTTTTATTTTATCTTTGAGGTCAACAATTATTCTTTCTGCCGTTTTCGCACCGATACCCTTCACTAATTTAAGGCGTTTTACGTCGCCGGAGACTATTACCTGCTGCAGCTCAGTTGGGGCTATTGAGGAGAGAATCATTCTCGCTGTTGCAGACCCTACGCCGGACACACCTATGAGCTGTCGGAATATCTCCCGCTCCTGCATGTCGCAGAAACCGTATAGTGTGATTGCGTCTTCGCGAATAATCTCATGGACATAAAGGCGCACTCCTTTGCCGCCGCCTTCGTTTATTGCCGTGAATGTATTTACTGAGATATTAAGCAGATAGGCAACTCCTGCCTGTGTTTCTATTACGGCTTCAGTGGGTGTCAGCCCTGTGATGTCGCCTTTTATGTATTCTATCATGATTTTTTATTAATTTCTTTCTTACTTAGGAAAAAGCGTAGGACGGCTTCAATTAAGCCAACGAATACGAGCCATCCTAAAAACCAGCCTGTAAGGCGCCAAAATCTGGTGGAAAGGTCAGTCACCATGTGATTTGGAAAATCTGCGCCATATTTTCCCTCCTGCCAGTCGCCACGCTCTACGAGCGAGGAAATTGTGCGCTTCCACTTGATTATCCCGTCTTCGAGATATACCAGCGACATTTTTCCTCGTACGAGCGACTTCAGTTGGGTGTCTTCAGCAGAGTAACATTCATAGTTTGCCATTGAATAGTCTTTCCACCATTCTATACCCTCACTGTCTGCGGCAAGGAGAGCAATGAAATCAATGCCGTTTTCGTTGCATAGCCTGTAAAGTTCATTCACAAAGTAAGTGTATGAGAGGTCTACGCGGTTCATTTCAGGTACTACAAACAGCATCTGCTGCCCTTCATTAGCAATCACGTCTTCAGCCACCTCCTCATCTCCATCGAAAATGGCAAGCTCTGCGGTGTTTGCCTTTCCTGAGCCATCTTTGCGCTCCACAAAAGTCCAAGATGAGTCTTGCGGCAGATTGTCTGCGGTAAATTCCCGTGTAACAGAGCCGTTGGTGTAAACAAAGGTCACTTCTGCATCGTCATCAGTCGTCTCGCTGAGAACCTTAGAGCCTTCCGGAAATGGGCGGAAGTCAATCATTGGCTGTACGTTGTAGCAGGTGAGGCTGAGGAAAGTCATATATACGAGACCTCCCATCCACACAAGCCATTGCAGCTCGTCGTGGTAAACTTTACGGCGCACGTATTTATTGTACTTTACGAGATAAGCCACCCCGGCTGTGATGAGAATGTTCTTGAAAAATGTTGCGCCATTGCTCAACACCCAAGCATCACCAAAACATCCGCAATCCTCTATGGGTGAGGCAAAAAACAGCCATCCCGACAGCGGCAGCATCACTGCCATCATCAGCCCCATTATCACCGGCACTACGCGCCGATAAGCCCCTAAAAGCAATAGGAGACCACAGAGAAACTCCACCGTGGCGACGGTCATGCACAGAGTGAGGCTCACAGAGCGAGGGAGCACGATGTCCATCACGCTGAGGTATTCCTCCATTTTGAAGATAAATCCCCACAGGTCAATTCCTTTTACAAAGCCGGAAAAGATAAAAGTGGCGCCGAGCAATATGCGCAGCGTCACCACTATCAACTTGGCATAGCGGCGATTTAGTTTGCGGAGAATATCTTTCAAGTCTT
>JBJECS010000194.1:0-10836 GCA_051871335.1 Muribaculaceae bacterium
TGAAAACCTATTTGAAACTCTATTTTCAAGTTCTGACATGTATATAAAAATCGTGGAAACTCTTGCAGGCAAGCAAATAGGACTGACTCGCGAAGAAATAATTTCCGCAGCAAAACTGTCTGACAACGGAAAAATTTCTCGCGCATTGAGTGACCTCGAAAAGTGTGGATTTATACGCGCTTACAACTATTACGGCAGGAAAACAAAGTCAAAAACTTATCAGCTTGCTGACTTTTACACCCTATTCTACTTCAGATTTATAAAAGACAATTACGGAAACGACGATCACTTCTGGGCACACATACTGGAAACTCCTAAGAAAAATAATTGGGCTGGCTATAGTTTTGAGCAACTAATAAAAACGCATATCGAACAAGTAAAAAGAGCATTGGGAATAGGATTTACACTCTCTGAGCTTTCAAGTTGGTATGCTCAACAAACAAAAGATGGCTCGCGTGGTGCTCAAATAGACCTTATTATCGACCGACGAGACCGAGCCATAAATATTTGTGAGGCAAAATTCTACAGCAGCATTTTCACTATCGACAAGGAATATGCGCTAAACCTTAGAAACAAAGTAGACGCTTTCCGAGAAGCTACTGCAACAAAAAAGACACTCGTTCCTACCATGATTACCACATTTGGCATCAAACAAAACGCTTACAGCAACTTTATTCAGCAACAGGTCACCATCGACGACCTTTTTTAAAACACTCCCTTTACAGCAAAAATTGCGCTAATTTTCAAAAAAACAACTAAAATTTCGCGAATTAAAGAAATTTTTCCATAAAACATTGTGCTAATTGGAAATTTATGGCTAAATTTGCATCGTAATCCGGCAGATACCGGAACAAACACGAAAATAATCATTAATTAACCTATAAAATCAAAAAAAGTTAAACACTATGTCAAAAGTTACAGTTGTAGGCGCAGGAAACGTAGGCGCTACTTGTGCTAACGTATTGGTAACCACACAGGTTGCTGACGAAGTTGTCCTCCTTGATATCAAAGAAGGCGTATCTGAAGGTAAAGCTATGGATATCATGCAGACCGCTAATATCCTCGGTCTCGAAACTCGTCTTTACGGCGTTACTAACGATTACTCTAAGACTGAAGGCAGCGACGTCGTTGTCATCACTTCCGGTATTCCTCGCAAGCCGGGAATGACTCGTGAAGAGCTCATCGGAGTAAACGCCGGTATCGTGAAATCTGTTACTGAAAACGTACTCAAACACTCTCCTAACGCTGTCATCATCTGTGTATCTAACCCTATGGATACAATGACTTACCTCATCCACAAGACTTCCGGTCTCCCAAAAAACAAAATCATCGGTATGGGTGGTGCTCTCGACAGCGCTCGTTTCAAATATTTCCTCAGCCAGGCTATCGGTTGCAACGCTAAGGAAGTTGAAGGAATCGTTATCGGCGGACACGGCGATACTACTATGATTCCTCTCACTCGTTTCGCTGCATACCGCGGTCTTCCTGCTTCTGAATTCATCAGCGAAGAAAAACTCGCCGCTGTTGCTGCCGACACTATGGTTGGTGGAGCTACTCTCACCAAGCTTCTCGGCACTTCTGCATGGTATGCTCCGGGTGCTGCTGCTGCACAGGTTGTTGGTGCTGTCCTCGGCGACCAGAAGAAACTCATCTCTTGCTCTGCCCTTCTCGAAGGTGAATACGGCGAAAGCGACCTCTGCATCGGCGTTCCTTGTATCCTTGGAAAGAACGGTATTGAGAAAATCGTTGAATTTAACCTCAACGAAGAAGAAAAAGCCCTCTTCCACAAGAGCGCTGAAGCTGTTCACAAAACTAACGCCGCTCTCGCATCAGCTCTTTAATCGTCATGAAAACGCTCAGGCTCTTCTTCGCCACGATTGCAACTGCCGCCCTCGTGTCTTTCACTGGCTGCAAGCAAGCTGAAAAACCGGCAGAAAGCAATGTTTACGTCCTTCCGCAAGGCGCTAATTTCGACGTAAACAAAGCTCCCGAAGTCCTCACTATCATCGACTTCAACGCCACTTGGTGCGGTCCTTGCAAGCAGTTCGCCCCGATTTTCGACAAAGCCTCAAGCACTTACGACGGCAAAGTCAAATTCATCTCTGTCGACGTTGACTTGCACGAAGACCTCGCGCGCCAGCTCAACATCCAGTCCATTCCCGCCATCCTATTTCTTAAGCCTGACGGCACACAGGAATGGAACATCGGACTCATGAATGAAGAAGAATTCTGCGGTAAAATTGACGCAGCGCTATTGTAATCAAACTTTAGCTACATAAACAGAGACTGCCTAAGCATTTTAGGCAGTCTCTGTTTTATCACAACACCATTTAACAAATTCACGCTACAGTCGCCGTACACATAAGCTTTATCAGCGCTCGTAAGAATTTTCTCAGGTTTGACACCATTTCCTGCGTTTCCTGTAAAGAGTTTAGATAGACGTAAAGAACGGTCATATTGCCGGAACGGTCATTCCTTATAGTGTCATAAAGGCGGTGATTTGCTGCAGAAATATTATCTTTTACAGTATCACACCGGCGACGCAATGCACGCATTTCCCCTTCATTCCCATTTTCAATGCACTTCAGCGCAGACGTAAACAACTCTGACACCGCCGATTGTATGTCGTAATACTCATTCGTGAAGTTTGATGGCAGAGGGCGGAAATTATTCTCAATATGCTCCTTACATGTCTCATTGATACGTCGCAGATTATAGACCATAGCCATACACGAGTTATTCGCAAGATAAAACCACGCATTTTTCTCCAGTGCTGTTGCCTTGTCGAGTTTTCCCATGCAGAGCGTCTCCTTGCGGCGATGACTTTTTAGCAAATCCTTCTGTTTGGAGAGCGACCGCTCCGCTTCCTCAAGCAACGACGTTTTATCTTTGATAAATCCCTCTGTAATAGACATATACTTTGTCTGAATATATTCTATCGTAGTTTTATAATGCTCCGTAAGGTATGATTTAAGCAACGTCCACACCTGAGACCCTTCCTCCGAAGATAAAATTGTTGTAAAGAGCACATCATCTGCCTCCTCTTTTTTACCTGTATATTTTAGATTGTTATATATCAGATAACTACCTGCCGCAATCCCTGTTACAGCCATTACGACATATCCGCCCCAGTGCATTAGGCTCACCACGAGTGCCGCCCCTATAAACGCTACGCCGGCAGTTATAAACCATCCGCCTATTACTGAAATCACGCCCGTAATGCGGAAAACCGCACTGTCTCGGCTCCACGCGCGGTCTGCCAAAGACGCTCCCATCGCAACCATAAATGTGACGTATGTCGTTGACAATGGTAATTTTAGCGACGTGCCAAGCGCAATTAGAAGTCCTGATATTACCAGGTTGATTGAGCCGCGAACAAGGTCATACGCCGCTCCATCCTCCAAGATTATCTCTCTGCTATCCATCCGTTTGTTCACCCAAGCCCTGACACATAGTGGCGTATGGTCGCGAACCCAATAGATTATTGACAAAGCCCACCGCACAAGCCTGCGAGCAAGACGTGACGAACCGAATATCTCGTCACCATCGCTCTGACGCGATAGGTTTACATTTGTGTTTACCACAGCCTGAGCCTTTTTTGACGTAGCGAGAGAAAACACCATGATAGTGCCTGCACCCAATAGAAACCAGATAGGAGTATTAGCCGGATTATTCAGCACTCCCATTGTCACCATATGAGGGTCTGCAGCACCCGATGCCGCAAACTCCTGATACGAAGCCAGTCCTGTTAGCGGCACTCCTATAAAGTTTACAAGGTCGTTTCCCGCAAAAGCCATTGCCAGAGCAAACGTCCCTATCAGCACTACCACTTTCAGCACGTTTACACCTATCCAGTGGAGAACCTGCATCAGCACAGTAAAAAAGGCAAGACAGCCAAGGATAATTATCCCCGTATGCTCCGCTATCCACGCCTTTACGTCTGACGTCATGAAAGACAAATCCTTTGTGCCCTTAAGCAGCATGAAATATATGATTGCCGTAGTGCAAAGCCCGCCGAATATGCCGATTTTCCACTTCAGGTTGCTCTTATAGTTGAATGTAAAAACTATTCGGGTAATAAACTGCACCAGCGTACCGAAAAAGAATGCAACTGCCACGGAGAGGAAAATACCAATTATTACAGAGAGTGCCTTTTCTGTGTTCAGCAGGTCGCCCATATCGTGAGTTGATACGCCGGATATAATTTTCACCAGCGAAACGGCAAATGCCGCGCCAAGAAGCTCAAATACCATTGATACTGTCGTTGATGTCGGCAACCCTAACGAATTAAATACATCAAGGAGGATAATATCCACCACCATCACAGCCATAAAAATGGCAAGCAAATCATACACCGAGAAGTTTTCAGGACGGAAAATGCCATGCCTTACCACGTCCATCATACCATTGCTCATCACAGCACCGATAAACACTCCGATTGCTGCCACCATTATCACATGCTTGAATTTTGCTGCCTTACTTCCTACCGCTGAATTGAGAAAGTTTACGGCATCGTTGCTCACCCCAACCATCAGGTCAAACGAAGCAAGCAAAAAAAGGAATATCACAATCCCTAATAGCACTACTGTCATAACAAAACTTTATTACGTCTAATTTCACTACAAATTACGACATATTTTGTTTCAAAAATATTGCAAAAAAATTATCCTTTTGTTATACAGCTTCCTCTATTACGCAAAAAGGCGCAACCCTACACGGGCTACGCCTTTTCTCTTAAATTATGGAAACAAACAATTTATTTAGCCACTTTCTTTGTGAAAACGCCATTAGCAGTGGCAACTTTCACTACATAAACACCACGAGCGAGAGATGACAGGCTTGCATTGCTGCCTACTACGCTCATCACGTTACGTCCACTCATGTCGTAAACTCGGATTTGAGCTTTCTCGCCGTTTATGAGGCTGATGTAGTCACCCGTTACTGCTACGTTGTCCATGCTGTCTGCTGCAATAGTCTTTACTCCATTTTCAGAGATGCTACAGCCATAGATACTCAGGTTATCAAACATTGCAGCATCGCCATCTGGAGATATAAGCTCGATTGCAAGGTATATTTCCTTGCCATTGTAGCGGCTCAGAGATACACCACGGTTGAATACTGCGTTAAATTCGCCGTTGATTGTAGTCAAGCGGTCATACCAGCCATAGTAGAATGGGTCTGAGCTGTCTGAGCCCTTTATCTGATAAGACTCTGTGAAGTATGGGCTTGTTGCTCCTGCGCTCCACAAGAAGCATGCGTCTTCAGATTCCACTCTGAGGCGCGGGAGGATACAGTAGCGTGATGGGGTTGCATCGTCTCTCATGTATGTTGAGCCGGCAAGTACATGGCTGCCGAGATACTCGTGTTCCACGATGTTAATGATGCTCCAACCTGTTTCGCCAAACTCTTCTATTGCGCCAGGTGCAAGTGTCGCATCGTTGCTGTCTGCAAACTGGAAGTCAACTGGGATTGTGCCGTCCTCAAAACCGTAAAAAATATCAGGGTCGCCAAGCACGCGGATTTCTTTTTCAATGCTGTTATTAGTGTCATCAATGTCACCGTCACATACTACTACCACCTTAATTGCGTGAGTACCTTTGGCAAGGCTTGCAATCGCATTTTCAAATGTCACTTCCTTTTCTTCCTGTGCTGCGAAAGTGACGTGAGACTGTGCAACTTCTTCGCCATCAATGCTGAGAATTACCTCTACCGGCTTTTCAGTAATACCATAGTTCTTGATAACCACACTCACGTCTTTTGAAGATATTGTTGGGACATAATCAGTAGGATTAGTGAGTGACAATACTTTGAAGTCTACGTCTGTTGCCTCAATTTTATCCATTGTCACATCATCAATCGTAATCCAGTTTTCGTCTTTATCTGAGAATGCATAGAAACCAAAGAATACGGTCTGTGGCTTGTCGAAATACAGAATATTGATTGACTCATCGTATGCGCCACGCTGGAATGGTGCATATTCTACAACCTTGTTAGTCATTGCTTCAGGTGTCTGCTCATTGCCCCAGTAAAGAGCAAGTTTTTCCGGGTGGTTGTCATCGCCTGAATACCAGAAACGGAACACATAGTAGCCTTCTTCCACATTTATTGGCTCCATGATAAACCAGTCATCCGCAGAATTGTTTTTATCGTAGTTATAGCCGATAAAACCAAGACCTGTGCGTGCCATGTTAAACCACATGCTTCCTACTTCCACACCCCAGTTACCTGAATCTTCATTGAGGTTAAATGATTTATGTCCATCGTTATATTCCGTTGGCTCAAAACCTGTGGAATAAGGAACTGTTGCTGGCGCTATATGGCGGACATATGCCACTACGGTGTCGTTGCTCACTTCTATATCGTCCGGGCAAGTAACGGCGGCCTTGATTTCGTAAAGGTGGCGAGGTATTGAAAGGTCTACCTTGCCTGCGAATGTATAATTGATTTCGCCGCCTACCGTCATACAGCTTGTTACAGGCTCCTCAAGTACCTTTTCACCATCTACGATGAGTGAAACAGTGAATGAATTGAGGTCATCATAGCCAATGTTTTGTATTTTCATTATCGCTGTTTCTGACGCTGTCAGGTTTTCGCCGGTAACAGGCGAGAGTAGCTCTGCTGCCCTCAGGTCCACAATACGACCTGCCATTTCGCAAGTTACATCCTGAAGATACAGGCGCCACTTGTCTGGCTGTGAATTTGCGTGGAAACCAATATGGAATGGAACACCCGCCTCAACATCAATCACTACAAAGCTGCCATAGTCATTGTCTTTGAGGTCTTCATAGTCGCCAAGCAACAATGTCATTGCTTCTGCTGTCTGAGAGTCGCCAACATAGATTTGGAGAGCCTCACCATAATAACTACCACGATAGTGGAAACGTATCATTACGCGACCGCTTTCTGTTGGTGTAATAGCAGGAGAGATGAGCCAGTCATTTGCCTGGTTTGTGCCGTGATAAGAGTAGAACACCTGCTTGCCCGCTTCTCCGCTCGCATCAAAAGTCCATGTTTTCTCGTCCTCATTTGCATCAACCACTTTCCACTTGTCAAACTCCTCCTGGGAATTAAACGTCGCTGTGTAAAACGGCTCTGCTGCATAGGCTGTAAACATTGCTGCAGCCATTAGTGCTAAAGTAAAAATTTTACGCATAAGCTTTTTGTTTATTAGATGTTTTTATAATATAATAATTTTCGCAAAGATAGCACTTTTTCGCCATTTTGCAAAATATTATTACAGCAGCATCGCCATATACAGCGGCAAATATATCACTCCTTCTTTATTCATCACATCTCCACTATGCAAAACGTATGGAGTAGACACATATTCCGAATATTTGATACAAAATTTATCAAGAGACGTATGAGTATATCGGCTCGTGGATTTCACTTCTACCGGTACTATATTGTGGCGTGTCGTTACATCTCGTTTTCTAATCAGAAAATCTATCTCCATGCGATTTGCTGCATTTTGACGGTCTGAATTGCTGAAAAAAAACAACTTATGTCCTGATGCCCTCAGCATTTGAGCTACAAGGTTTTCTGTGAGCATTCCCTGATTCACCTCTAATTTTCCAAGCATCAACTTGCGATATAACTGAAGACTCAACATCTCGTTTTCATCAAATGCATGGGAAATAAGAATTCCGGTATCTGCCATATAGCATTTCAGTGTCGTCCTATCCAAATTCATCCGTAGACCGACATTTGGCTCTGTTGAATTATAACAGATATTTACCACCCTTGAATCGTTTAACCAAAAAAAAGCATCTTCATAATCTCTCATTCTGCCGTCTTCCTGAATAGCGGAGATGCGGAATTTCTTCTCGTGTCTTTGCAATTGTGATGGTATGTCCTCAAAAATCCTTGTCACTCGAGTTTCGCTGAACTTTGCGTATTTTAAGATATCATTTCTGTAAAGATGCAGTATCGCCCTCTTTATCCTGTCTACTTCTTCCAGGTCTTTTGTTTCAGAAAATGCCAACACTGACTGAGGCATACCTCCTACTACCATATACTGCCGTAAATAGTCAAATGCTTTTCTATGCATGACACCCATAGGTGATACTGTTGAGAATTGTCTACGAATATAATCCATCAGCATTTCTTCACCCATAGCCCACAAAAATTCCTCAAAATCCATTGGAAACATCTCTAATGCTTCCTCTTCTGAAGGAATCACTATATCTTTTACATTCTGACGCAAGGAGACAAGCGAACCGGTTTCAATATAATCATACCTGCCATCTGCCACAAGATATTTAATTGCCGCTCGTGCTTTTGGGTATAATTGTACCTCGTCAAATACTATTACAGTGTCCCTTTCATATAGCTTTACTCCATAATAAACCGACAAACGCAGAAAAAAACTATCTCTGTCAGACAAATATTGCTCAAATATGCCCAGGAGTTCACTATCAATGTCATTAAAATCAACGATGATATATGATTTATACTCATTTTCCGCAAATTGCTTTACTATATAGCTTTTTCCTATACGTCGAGCTCCTTCTATAAGCAGGGCGGTCTTTCCTTTGCTTTTGTCTTTCCACATCAGCATCCTGTCGTAAATCTTTCGTTTCATAATTCACATATTTTAACTAAATTCACCTTTTCAAGGTTTAATTTTGGCGAATATTACACCTTTTCAAGGTTTAATATTCTGCAAAAATACACCTTTTCAAGCTTTAGCGCAAATTTTTCAGCTAAAATTTTTCACATTTGCCACTTAAATTATTGAAAACCAGCATAATATACACTCACCATATATAAACATATTTTTGCGTCTAAAAAACCGATGGCTGCGCTTACCTTTTTTCGTATTTTTTTGCAAAGAAAAAAGGGTGCCTGCCGCTATTGGCAGACACCCTTTGTTATAAGGTGTAAAGCGATTATTACTTACCCTTAGAGAGCTGTTCCTTAAGAGCAGCGAGAGCCTCGATGTCACCCAGAGTTGTCTTCTCGATAGGAGTAACTGCCGGCTGTTCTGCCTTAGGAGCCTGACGTTTAGCCTTCTTTGGCTGTTCTGCAGCCTTTTCTGCCTTAGCTTCATCTTCAAAGATGCGGCTGTGGCTGAGGATAATACGCTTGTTTTCCTTGTTGAATTCGATAACCTTGAACTCAAGAGTTTCGTTAACCTGAGCAGTTGTGCCATCTTGCTTTACAAGGTGCTTTGGAGTAGCAAAGCCTTCTACACCCTGTGGAAGAGCGATTACTGCACCCTTTTCAAGCATTTCGATGATTTTACCCTCGTGTACTGAACCTACTGTGAAGATAGTTTCAAATACGTCCCATGGATTTTCTTCGAGTTGCTTGTGGCCAAGGCTCAGACGACGGTTTTCCTTGTCAATTTCAAGAACCTGAACTTCGATATCTGCACCAATTGAAGTAAATTCGCTTGGGTGTTTGATTTTCTTTGTCCAAGAAAGGTCGCTGATGTGGATAAGACCGTCAACACCCTCTTCGATTTCAACAAATACACCGAAGTTTGTGAAGTTGCGTACCTTTGCAGTGTGCTTGCTGCCTACCGGGTAGCGAACCTCAATATCCTGCCATGGGTCTTGCTTCAGCTGCTTGATGCCAAGAGACATCTTGCGTTCTGCGCGGTCCAGTGTGAGGATTACTGCTTCTACTTCGTCACCTACCTTCATAAAGTCTTGAGCTGAACGGAGGTGCTGTGACCATGACATTTCTGATACGTGGATAAGACCTTCTACGCCAGGAGCGATTTCGATGAATGCACCGTAATCTGCCATAACGACAACTTTACCCTTAACCTTGTCACCAACATTGAGATTAGCGTCAAGTGCATCCCATGGATGCGGCTGAAGCTGCTTAAGACCAAGAGCGATACGCTTCTTCTCGTTATCGAAGTCGAGGATTACAACGTTGAGCTTCTGGTCAAGAGCTACAACCTCTTCCGGATGATTGATACGTCCCCATGAGAGGTCTGTGATGTGGATAAGACCGTCTACGCCACCAAGGTCGATGAATACACCGTAAGATGTGATGTTCTTAACAGTTCCTTCAAGTACCTGACCCTTTTCAAGCTTAGAGATGATATCACGCTTCTGCTGCTCGAGTTCTGCCTCAATGAGAGCCTTGTGAGAAACAACAACGTTCTTGAATTCTTCATTGATTTTTACAATCTTGAATTCCATTGTCTTGCCTACGAATACGTCGTAGTCGCGGATAGGCTTTACATCTATCTGTGAGCCTGGGAGGAATGCTTCGATGCCGAATACATCTACTATCATACCACCCTTGGTGCGGCACTTGATGTAACCCTTGATAATTTCATCGTTTGCCAATGCCTGGTTTACACGGTCCCATGAGCGTGAAGCGCGCGCCTTGCGGTGAGAAAGGATTAGCTGACCTTTCTTGTCTTCCATGTTTTCGATGAATACTTCTACTACATCACCTACCTTGATGTCTGGGTTGTAGCGGAATTCGCTAAGAGGTATGATACCATCGCTCTTGTAGCCGACGTTAACCACCGCTTCACGCTTGTTAAGCGCGATTATGGTACCTTCGATTACATCCTTGTCTTTGACGGTGTTAAGCGATTCGTCATAAGTTTTGGTGAGCTCTTCACGTGACTTCTCACCACGGGTTTCGCCTTTTTCATAGGCTTCCCAATCGAAATCTTCGATTGGAGAATTTTTTAATTCTTCAGTCATTTAAATAGTTAATAAATACGGTTAATTAATAGTGAACGTGGCTTTCGCCTACATTCGGAGTGCAAAGTTACGCAAGTTTCAGCGCTTTAGCAAATTTTTTTTGCACTATTTTTCTATTTTTTACTGAGTTATCCTCAATTTTTTCAAAAACAAAATT
>JBJECS010000195.1:0-2077 GCA_051871335.1 Muribaculaceae bacterium
ATCGGCACTCCGGCAGTCGCTGATGCCAGCACAGTTGTGTCTGACAGTGGTGATACCTTGTCGCCGAAATACGCTCCTGATATTATTGCTCCGGCAACCCAGCCGGTGGAGTATCCGAATACTTCGCCTATACCCATAAATGCCACGCCTATTGTCGCGATTGTCGTCCAGGAGCTCCCGCTCATCACTGAAACTATTGAGCACACGATGCAGGCTATCACAAGAAACATTTGTGGATTTAGTATCATCAGACCGTAGTCTATCAGCGCAGGCACTGTCCCGCTCATCATCCATGTTGCGGAAACTGTTGCGATTAGCACAAGGATAAAAAACGTCGGCAATATCTGTTTCGCACTCATTCGTATGCCCATAACTATGTATTTCCACTTTCGGTGATAAAAGCATTTTGATAACACCACAGCTAATGCTGCCGCGCCGAGGAGCGCATACTGACTGATGTCCTGAGCGGATTCGGCTCCGCTGCGCACTATGACATACACTATCACTGCCAAAAAACTGATAATTGGCAGCAATGACACCCATAATGGTGGATTTCTGCGAAATTTACTGCTATTTCCCAATTTTTATAATGATTTTTACCTTAGAAATACCTATTTTTACTGCTTTTCCGCAAAGATAGTCATTATTATTTAAATATGCAAATCATATAGAAAAAGAGACAGCCCCGATGACGAGGCTGTCCCTTAAAGAATATGCAATACGAATTTTACTTCTTGATTATCGGATAAGTGATAACTTTGCCGTTTGCATTGATGTGGAGAATGTAGATGCCGTTTGATAGGTGAGCTACATTGAGCGCATTTGGTGTACCGGCTATTGATTCAACGGTTGAGTTGAATACTTTCGCTCCGTTTTCACTGTAAATGCTGAATGTCACATCGCCACCAAATCCGCATGTCACATAAAGTGTCTCTACTACAGGATTAGGATATACGCTCACGCCTGATCCTACTTCAATGCCTTCAATTCCGGCGTCTTTTGATACTTCTACGTCAAATGTGATTGTGGTTGCTTCGCCGTAAATGTCTGTTGCGGTGATAGCCATCGTCACTTTGCCTTCTGCTTCGCCATAGAAGATTACGCCTGTCTCAGACTGGTAGAATGATACGATGCCGTCATTGCTGCTTGATGCATATACGCTATACGTCATCTTGTCGCCATCCGGGTCTGTGAAGTAGTCTGCAAATTTCACTACGGTAGATGCCTGACCAAGACCGATGACCATATTGCTGATTACGCCTGCTTCCGGTGCGCGGTTTGCGTGTTCTACGGTGTAGCTTACTTCTGCGCTCGTTTCCTGACCATACGAGTCTGCTGCTGATACCGTGAATGAATAGTCGCCGGCTGTTTCATAGTCCGGCTTGATTTCAACCTCGAGTTTTACCCAGCCGCCTTCTACTGATATGCCTGCTTCGCCATTCTCTGTCACACTGCCGCCGTCAAGGGCTGTCATGCTCTTGATTGTGGCGATACCGGCATTGTCGTTGAAGAACACTGTCATGTTGTCGTTCTCATAGTCACGCACTTCAACGTATACCGTTGGGGCTGTACCTTCTGATACTACGATTGCTTCACTTGGTTTTTGGATTACCGGTGCATGATTGCGTTCAAGGGTTATCGGGAAGTTTACAAGTGGCATTGCCGGGTCATTGCTCTTTATCACGAGCATTGCCTTGTTGCCCTCTTCCAGTGGCGCACTTGAAGCGTTGAATGCAAATTTGACGTCAAGTGCTTCACCGGGAGCGATTTCTCCCTCTTTCTCTGAGTTGAGCATCTTTACCCATGGGCTGCCTGGTACGGTCTCGAGGCAAGACATGACGTAGCCGAGTGAGCCATACTGATTCTTGAACATTGCTGCTACGTCAAACCAGCCGTAGCCTTCCACATAGCCCATATAGCGGTAATCTATCACCGGCTCTTCCTTATACACTATGTATGCCGGGTATTGTACGCCTACAGGGTAAGTGATGCGTACATAGAAGCTTTGACCTCCATCGATATATACTGCTCGGTCAAGCTGTGCGATTACAAAGCGTGCGCCATCCATCTTATCAAT
>JBJECS010000196.1:0-2060 GCA_051871335.1 Muribaculaceae bacterium
CAACGATAAGCACTTTGAGGTAATCGTGCGCCAGATGATGCGCAAGGTTAACATCATAGACCCGGGAGATACATGCTTCCTTGAACAGCAAATCGTTGACAAGCGCGACTTTATGGACGAGAACGACCGTATCTGGGGCAAGAAGGTGGTTGTAGATGCCGGTGATTCAGAGAATGTGAAGGCCGGTCAGATAATCACAGCTCGTAAGCTGCGTGATGAGAACTCAATGCTTAAGCGTCGCGACCTAAAGACAGTCGTAGTGCGTGATGCGGTACTTGCAACATCAGAGCAGATACTTCAGGGTATCACACGTGCTGCACTCCAGACATCATCGTTCATGTCTGCGGCATCATTCCAGGAAACTACAAAGGTTCTTAATGAAGCTGCAATAAGCGGCAAGGTTGATAACCTTGAGGGAATGAAGGAGAACGTAATCTGCGGTCACCTTATCCCAGCCGGTACCGGTTTACGCGAATATGAACGCCTTGTTGTGTCAAGCAAGGATGACGTAAGCCCGGCGTTTACTGAAAAAGAAGAAAAATAATAACTATTCACATCTATTCTCAATAGGAGCGGCTCGCGCGATGATGCGCGGGTCGCTCTTTTTTGGTGAATAACGATTGATAGAATTGAGAGTTAATCTTGGAAAGTTTTTTGTTTAGCGATGATGATAAGATACAAAAAAAGAGACACTTCGCACCAAGCGAAATGTCTCCCTAAATAAAAATTATGAAAGTTCAGATTAGATTTCAGAGAAGTACTTGATAGTACGAACCATCTGAGAAGTGTAAGAGTTTTCGTTGTCGTACCAAGAAACAACCTGTACCTGGTAAGTGTCATCGTCAATCTTAGCCACCATAGTCTGAGTAGCATCGAAGAGAGAACCGAACTTCATACCGATGATGTCAGAAGAAACGATTTGGTCTTCAGTGTAACCGAAAGATTCGTTAGAAGCAGCCTTCATAGCTTCGTTGATACCTTCCTTAGTGATGTCTTTACCCTTAACGACAGCAACGAGGATAGTAGTAGAACCTGTTGGAGTAGGAACGCGCTGAGCAGAGCCGATGAGCTTGCCGTTGAGTTCAGGGATAACGAGACCGATAGCCTTAGCAGCACCGGTAGAGTTAGGAACGATGTTCTGAGCGCCTGCACGAGAGCGACGGAGGTCACCCTTACGCTGTGGGCCGTCGAGAATCATCTGGTCGCCGGTGTAAGCGTGGATAGTAGACATGATACCACTCTGGATAGGAGCATAAGCGTGAAGCGCAGCAGCCATAGGAGCTAAGCAGTTAGTGGTACAAGAAGCAGCAGAGATAACGTTATCTTCAGGCTTGAGAGTCTTGTGGTTTACGTTGTAAACGATAGTAGGGAGGTCGTTACCAGCAGGAGCAGAGATAACAACTTTGCGAGCGCCAGCCTGGATGTGAGCCTCAGCTTTAGCCTTAGAAGTATAGAAACCAGTACATTCAAGAACTACGTCAACGCCGAGCTGTCCCCAAGGAAGTTCAGCAGCGTTAGGCATAGCGTAGATAGTGATTTCCTGACCGTCTACGATGATAGAGTTGTCAGTTGCTTCTACAGTGTGCTTGTTTTCACCGAATTTGCCAGCGAAACCGCCCTGAGCAGTATCGTATTTCAAAAGGTGAGCAAGCATTTTAGGACTTGTCAAGTCGTTGATTGCAACTACTTCGTAACCTTCAGCCTCAAACATCTGGCGGAAAGCGAGACGGCCGATACGACCGAAACCGTTGATAGCTACTTTTGTCATGATAGTATTACAGTTGTTTATTAAAATTTGGTTAATATATTTGTTTAATTTTCAATCTCTTAAAGTACTGCACCAAAGTGCCTTTTATTTTGCACCGCAAAGTTACGAAAATTTTTTTAATGGACATATAATGATTGAGGAATTTTTTCCTTAATTTTTATAAAAAGGGCTGAAAAAAGCGGAGAGCCCCGAATGAGACCCTCCGCAGAAGTGAATATGGAAGAAATGTTATCTTGCGATGAATTTCTTGGTGTAAGTATTGCCGTTGATGTCGACAGCGACAGCGATGTGC
>JBJECS010000197.1:0-10688 GCA_051871335.1 Muribaculaceae bacterium
CATCATCTACACGGTCTTTCTTTTCCTTCATTTCTACTTCTGATGGAGCACCGATGTGGAGCACAGCTACACCGCCGGCGAGCTTTGCAAGGCGTTCCTGTAGCTTTTCGCGGTCGTAGTCGCTCTTTGTGGTCTCTATTTGTGCCTTGATTTGAGCTACACGGGTTGCGATAGCTTCTTTATCTCCCGCACCGTCTACTATTGTGGTGTTTTCCTTGTTCACTGTGATTTTGTCTGCGCGTCCCAGCATGTCAAGGGTAGCTCCTTCCAGCTTCAAGCCTTTCTCTTCTGAGATGACAACACCACCTGTGAGCACTGCTATGTCTTCAAGCATTTCTTTGCGGCGGTCACCAAAACCAGGTGCCTTTACTGCACAAATCTTGAGGCTACCACGCAGACGGTTTACTACGAGTGTTGCGAGAGCTTCCTGGTCTACGTCTTCTGCGATGATGAGAAGTGGGCGTCCTGTCTGGGCGGTTGCTTCAAGGATTGGAAGCATGTCCTTCAGGTTGGAAATCTTCTTGTCAAAGAGCAGTATGAATGGATTTTCCATTTCGCACTCCATCTTCTCCGGATTTGTTACAAAGTATGGAGAAATATAGCCGCGGTCAAACTGCATACCTTCTACCACGTCAACTGTGGTCTCTGTGCCTTTTGCCTCGTCTACGGTGATGACACCCTCTTTTTTCACTTTCTTCATAGCCTCGGCTATCAGCTGACCGATTTTCTCATCGTTGTTAGCGGAAATGCGGGCTACGTCTTCAATTTTCTTGAAATCGTCGTCAACTTCCTCTGCCTGAGACTTGATGTTTTCTACTACGATTGCTACAGCCTTGTCAATACCGCGTTTTACATCCATTGGGTTTGCTCCGGCTGCAACGTTTTTGAGTCCTACGTTGATGATTGCCTGGGCAAGCACGGTTGCTGTTGTAGTACCGTCGCCGGCATCGTCACCGGTCTTTGACGCTACTTCTTTCACTAACTGTGCTCCCATATTCTGGAATGCATCTTCAAGTTCTACTTCGCGTGCAACTGTCACACCGTCTTTTGTGATGTGTGGTGCACCGAATTTCTTTTCAATAATCACGTTGCGTCCTTTAGGACCAAGTGTTACCTTTACGGCGTCTGCAAGTGCGTCAACGCCTTTTTTGAGCTCTTCACGTGCCTTGATATCAAATTTAATTTCTTTTGCCATAGTTCTTAGTGTTTAGAGTATTTAACTTATTTTACAATTGCGAGTACGTCACTTTGACGCATAATGAGGTATTTTTCTCCCTCAAATTCAATCTCGGTGCCGGCATATTTGCCATAGAGAACGGTATCTCCGGCTTTTACTACCATTTCCTCGTCTTTTGTGCCGTTACCTGTTGCGATAACAGTGCCTTTAAGTGGTTTTTCTTTTGATGAGTCAGGTATGATAATGCCTGCTTTTGTAACTTCTTCTGCTGCTGCCGGTGAGATGAGCACGCGGTCAGCCAATGGTAAAATATTCATGATGATAGTTGTTTTTAGTTTTTAATTTTTTTGTTCTGAAATTTCTATTAGCAATTTCCGTGCCAAAAATTTTAAATCATAAAAAAATACGGCTATGTCATATGACACAGCCGTAAAATTTGTTATGAAACAGGCTCTAAGCTCTTAAATTATGCTTTGATGTAATTTACAATCCATTCGCCTACTGCAGAGGTGGAAAACGCCTCTTTGCCCGCTACTTGTATGTCTGGAGTGCGGACAAATGCGTCAAGTGATGCATTCACTGCACGGCGGATTAGGTCTGCTTCTTCCTTGAGGTTAAAGTAGTCAAACATCATGGCTGCTGAAAGCACCTGTGCAAGCGGATTTGCGATGTTGAGACCTTTTGCCTGGGGCCATGACCCGTGAATAGGCTCAAACACCGGTGTCAGCTCACCGATGGAGGCTGATGGTAGTAGTCCCATTGAACCTGACACGACACTCGCCTCGTCTGTCAAAATGTCACCAAACGTATTTTCTGTCACTATGACATCGAAATAGGTCGGCTCCTGTATCATACGCATCGCTGCATTATCTACATACATGAAGTCTGTGACTACATTTGGGTGACTCGGTGCCATCTCTTGCGCTATTTGTCGCCATAGACGGCTGGAAGCGAGCACGTTAGCCTTATCTACTACTGTCAGGTGTCCGCGTCGGCGCTCGGCATATTCGTATGCTACCTTCAGGATTCTCTCTATTTCGGGGCGAGTATATGCATTTGTGTCATATGCACGCTCGTTGTCTTGATATTTCTCGCCAAAATACATTCCACCGGTGAGTTCGCGGATGCATACAAAGTCGGCTTTTTCCACAAGCTCTTTTTTCAGTGGCGATTTGTCCACGAGACATCCAAAGACGTTTATTGGGCGGATATTGGCAAATAGTCCGAGTTTACGGCGCATCGCGAGGAGACCTTGCTCGGGGCGCACTTTGGCGTTAGGGTTGTTATCAAAACGTGGGTCGCCTACGGCAGAGAATAGCACTGCGTCCGACGACTTGCATATTTCAAATGTCTCTTCGGGAAATGGGTCTCCACAAGCGTCTATAGCGGCCGCTCCGGCAAGTGCAGCAACAAACTCTACTTCATGGCCGAATTTCTCGCACACCGCTTTTGTCACGTCAACGCCTACCGCGGATATTTCAGGACCAATGCCGTCGCCGGCAATGACTGCGATTTTTAGTTTCATGTTAAATTTTATGAATGGGATTTTTCAAATGTCTTGATATCGTCAATTTTAGAAAGAAGAAAATCAACGTCGTCAAGTCCGTTTATTAAACAATATTTTTTGTACGGGTCAATATCAAATTTCTCCGACATGTCAAGAGCTGCGCAGCTGACAGTCTGTGCGGGCAAATCTACAGTAACTTCTGTCTCAGGTTCTGCCGTAACTTTGTCAAGCAATGCAAAAAGGAATGCTTCTGATACGGTGACGGGAAGTAGAAAATTGTTTAGTTCGTTTGCCCGGTGAATGTCTGCGAAGAAGCTGGAAATGACCACTCTGAAGCCGTAGTCGTGTATTGCCCATGCCGCATGTTCGCGACTCGAGCCACACCCGAAATTCTTTCCGGCAACGAGTATCTTGCCACTGTATCGGCTGTCATTTAGCGGAAAGCCGGGGATGGGATTTCCTTCTGCATCAAAACGCTGGTCGTAAAAAAGGTTCTTCCCGAAGTCATCGCGAGACGTGGCTTTTAGGAAGCGCGCGGGGATAATCTGGTCTGTGTCAATGTTTTCAGTTGCCAGAGGTACGCACGTTGATGTTATGATGTTAAATTTCTCTTTCATAAAAATCAAGTTTAGAGGCTTCTTGGGTCTGTGATTTTGCCGGTCACGGCAGCTGCGGCAGCGGTGAGGGGAGAGGCGAGAATAGTGCGTGCTCCGGGTCCTTGTCTCCCTTCAAAGTTGCGGTTTGACGTGGAGATGCACAGCTTTCCCTCAGGCACCTTATCCTCGTTCATTGCAAGGCATGCGCTACAGCCTGGTTGGCGGAGCTGCATACCGGCATCTGATATGATTTTGTCGATGCCTTCAGCTATGATTTGCCTTTCCACTGCCTTTGAGCCTGGAACGAGCCATACAGTGACGCCATCGGCTTTTTTTCTTCCTTTTATGATACTCGCAAATGCCCGGAAATCCTCAATCCTGCCATTTGTGCAGCTGCCGAGGAATACATAATCTACAGGTTTGCCAACCAGTTTTTCCCCCTCGCCAAATTGCATGTAGTTTATGGCTTTTTCAAATGATGCGCGCGCCTTTTCCTCGCTTGGCGCTGCGGGAATGACTTCATCAACAGCAATGCCCATTCCTGGGTTTGTGCCAAAAGTTATGCGCGGTTTTATGTCTTTTGCGTCAAAGTGTATTTCTTTGTCGAATATGGCATCATCGTCGCTACGGAGCGAAAGCCATTTCTCGGCAAGTGTATTATAATCAGTATCTTTTGGCAAAAATTCGCGGTTTTTGCAGTATTCTATAGTGACTTCGTCAGGCGCAACCATCCCTCCGCGCGCACCCATTTCGATAGACATGTTGCACACTGTCATTCGTCCTTCCATGCTCATGCTGCGGAAAACTTCTCCCGCATATTCCACAAAGTATCCTGTCGCACCTGATGTGGATAGCTGTGATATGATATAAAGAGCAACGTCCTTTGCTGTTACGCCCTTGCAAAGGGTGCCGTCAACGGTGATGCGCATCGTTTTTGGCTTTGTCTGGAGCAGACATTGGCTCGCCATTACCATTTCAACCTCCGAAGTGCCTATCCCAAATGCGATAGCACCAAATGCTCCGTGTGTAGACGTGTGTGAGTCTCCGCATACTATTGTCATTCCGGGCAATGTGTAGCCGTATTCCGGTCCCATGACGTGAATTATGCCATTGTGTGGGTCGCCGATAGGATAATATGTTAGATTGAAGTCTGTGGCATTGCGGCTCAGAGCATCAACTTGATTTTTAGATACAGGGTCGGCGATAGGTAAATCCTGGTGCAGTGTCGGAATGTTATGGTCTGGCGTGCATATGATTTTTTCGGGACGGAAAATGCCGATGCCGCGTTTGCGGATGGCGTCAAATGCCTGGGGAGAAGTCACCTCATGGCAGTAAAGCCGGTCGATATACAGCTGAAAAGTGCCTCCTTCGATGCGGTTTACCACATGTGCATCCCATATTTTGTCAAAGAGTGTGTTCATATCTGAAATTTGTTTATTGCATCAATAAACGCTTCTGCGGATGCTGCAACGATGTCTGTATTTGCTGAAAAACCGTAATACTGGTTCCCGTCGTATTCTACGGTCATGTGTACTTTACCTACATCGTTGCTTCCGCGATTTATGGCTTGAATGAGAAATTCCTTTACTATCATTGTGCGACGGATTATGAGTTTTATAGCGGAAATTGCAGCATCAACCGGTCCGTTTCCGGATGCGCATGCCTCAAATTTCTCGCCCGAGATATCAAGCCCCACACTTGCTACAGAGCGTAGTCCTACGCCACTCGTCACCTGAAGGTAGTCCAGCTTTATGCGGTGATGCGCAAGGTGGTGTTTACCCGCAAGCATGAGTACGTCGTCGTCATTTATTTCCTTTTTCTTGTCCGCAAGCTTGAGGAATGCCTCGTAAGTCTTGTCAAGGTGTTCCTTGTCCATCTCTATGCCGAGAATTTGCAGGCGGTGTTTTAGTGCCGCGCGTCCACTGCGAGCTGTGAGCAAGATAGAGTTCTCGTCAATACCTACGTCTTTTGGGTCTATGATTTCATAGCTCTCTCGATTTTTGAGCACGCCGTCTTGATGAATGCCGGAGGAGTGGGCAAATGCGTTTCGTCCCACAATCGCCTTGTTTGGCTGAACAGGCATGTTCATCAGGCTGGAAACCATACGGCTGACGCGGTAGATGTTTTGAGTGTTTATATTAGTCTGAATATCAAGTTCTTTGTGACTCTTAAATGCCATCACCACTTCTTCAAGCGAGGTGTTTCCTGCTCGTTCACCGATGCCGTTTATTGTCACTTCTGCCTGTCGTGCACCCGCAATGATACCGCTGATAGTGTTGGCGGTAGCCATGCCAAGGTCGTTGTGGCAGTGTGTGGCAATGGTGACGCGGTCTATGCCGTCTACGTGCTCCACGAGATACTTGATTTTTGCTGCAAACTCCTCGGGGAGGCAATAGCCTGTGGTGTCAGGGATGTTTACTACAGTTGCCCCTGCTTTTATAACCGCCTCAATTACTCTCGCAAGGTATTCGTTGTCTGTTCTCCCCGCGTCTTCTGCATAAAACTGCACGTCTTCCACAAACTTCTTTGCGTAAGAAACCGCAGCAACTGCTCGCTCTATGATTTCCTCGCGGTTTGAGTTAAATTTGTATTTAATATGCATGTCAGAAGTGCCGATGCCGGTGTGGATACGTCCGCGCTTGGCATATTTAAGTGCTTCTGCTGCTACTTTTATGTCATTTTCCACTGCGCGTGTCAGTGCGCAAATTGTTGGCCATGTCACAGCCTTTGATATTTCCACAACGGAATTGAAGTCACCGGGACTTGACACTGGAAAGCCCGCCTCAATGACGTCAACGCCAAGTAACTCTAATGCTTTAGCTACTTCTATTTTCTCAACGGTGTTCAGCTGACAGCCCGGCACTTGTTCTCCGTCGCGTAGCGTGGTATCAAAAATATATAATCTATTATCCATTTTTACCTTATTATTTCTATTTGCCTACAAAATTATGCAAAATTTTTGGATTTACCATAAAGATGTTGCGGAATTTCCCCATTTTTGTTATAAATTCCCTGATTATGATAGACGAAAGGATTGATTGAAACCGAAATATTGGTAAATTTTTCCGAAATTTGTTTAATTGCAACAAGTTGGATGCTATGTAATTTTGTGGGGTGAAAATTAAATCAATACTAATATATTACTTTTATGAAAAAAATGTTTGCATTGGTCGCGATGATTATAGCGACAGTTGGTGTGGTAGCATCACAGTCTCAAGTGTATTTTACAAAGGAAATCAGTCCTGAATCTCTCTTAAAAATTTACAAGGCTGTAGGGCGAGAGGCAAAAGGTCGTGTAGCTGTGAAAATCTCTACTGGAGAGGCTGGGGGACATAACTATTTGAAACCGGATTTTATCCGTAATCTTGTCGAAGATGTTAATGGTGTAATTGTGGAGTGTAATACGGCTTATCCCGGCAAGCGAAACACTACCGAAGCTCATTGGCAGACAATTCATGAACATGGCTTTGACAGTATTTTCGCAGTTGATATTATGGACGAATTTGGCGAAATCAGAATTCCTGTGAAAGACAAGAAACATATAAAGTATGACATTGTTGGTTCTCACCTTGCTAACTACGACTTCATGATAAATCTTGCGCACTTTAAGGGTCATGCGATGGGTGGCTTCGGAGGAGTGCTGAAAAATGCGTCAATTGGTGTTGCTTCTTCTGCCGGCAAAGCTTACATTCACTCTGTGGGCATTACTACGGATTGCGTAGAGATGTGGCAGCATATTGATGACCAGATAGGATTTCTGGAATCTATGGCGGCGGCTGCTCAAGGGGTACATGAGTATTTCGGAAATGGCGATAGAATTGTGTATATCAATGTTATGAACAATATGTCGATAGATTGCGACTGTAGCTCGCATCCCGCAGAACCTATGCTGAAGGATATGGGTATTTTGGCTTCTACAAATCCGGTGGCATTAGACCAGGCTTGCCTTGACCTTTTGTTTCGTCATAAAAATGCGGAAGGTGATACGGCAGAGCCACTTACCGACCGCATTAAGGAACGACATGGCACACATATCGTGGACTACGCAGAGCAGATTGGGCTTGGCTCCAAGTCTTATACACTAATAAGTATTGGTATTGACAAGTAAATAGCAGTCTCATAACCAAATATATGAAAAAGATAGGATATTTTTTACTTCTGTTATCTTCTGTCGCAAGTGCTCAGACCGACAGTATCAACAGTCTGCAGGAAGTGGTGGTGACTGGCACAAGAAATGTGGTGGACGTACGTCATATACCTATGACTGTGAATGTGATTAATCGTGAGGCTTTGGAGGAAAATCACACTCAGTCTGTATTGCCTGCGGTTATGAAACAAGTGCCGTCTCTATTTGTGACAAGCCGCTCAATGATGGGCTACGGAGTGTCTACAGGAGCTTCCGGCAACATAAATATGAGAGGAATAAGCGGGGGTAGCGGACAGTTGTTTGTGCTTATCGATGGGCATCCACAGTATAATGGGATATATGGACACCCAATTAGCGATAGTTATCAGACACTGATGGCGGAGCGGGTGGAGGTGTTGCGCGGACCGGCTTCTGTCCTATATGGCTCTAATGCAATGGGAGGCGTGATAAATATAGTGACACGAAAACCTGCTAATGACGGAATTAATACATCAGCTTCGGTCTCAGCCGGCAGCTATGGCACATTTTTGGCTGATGTGTCAAATCAATTGCGTAGCGGACGTTTTACGAGTACGGTTTCTGCGCAATATGGCAGAACTGACAATCACCGTCCGCATAATGGTTTTGAACAATATGGAGGCTATGCGAAGTTCGGCTACGACATTAGCCGCAGCTGGGAAAGCTATGTTGATATTGACATAACTCACTTCAATTCCAAATATCCGGGCTCTGTCACAAATCTCATTTATGGGGCAGACCAATGGATTACTCGAGGGGTAGTATCGGCAGCAGTGGAAAATCATTATGATTATACGAGTGGAGCTATCAGTGTTTACAGTAATTTTGGCCGTCACAAGATTGATGATGGTTCCGGTAATCCTGAAAGCCCTTCAACTCGCTTCTTTCGCTCAAAAGATTCTATGACGGGCATTTCGATATATCAGAGCACAAGGCTTTTTACAGGAAACCGCATTACTTTGGGAATGGATTTTCAGCATATTTATGGCAATGCCTACTATACCTCTAAGCAAACGGGCGAAGTTGTCAACACACCTAACAAACAGAGTGGAAAGTCTCACCGAAATGAGATTGCGGTATACGCAGACTTTCGCCAAGAGCTGCTGAGATGGATTACAGCGAATGCCGGAATAAGGTTTGACAGACATAGTGTTACAGGCACAGAGTGGATTCCGCAGATGGGAATAGTGATTAGTCCGATAAATTCCGGTGATATCAAACTTTCGGCAGGAAAGGGTTTCCGTAATCCTACTATGCGCGAAATGTATTTATATCCTCCATCAAATGAGAAACTTGAGCCGGAGCGAATAATGAGCTATGAACTCTCTTGGAGGCACAGACTGAATAATTTTCATTATGGGGCAAACTTATTTTACATAAATGGCGATAATATGATTCAGACTGTTGAGAGAAAAAATGTAAATACAGGTAAGATAGAAAATTACGGACTTGAGCTTGAGGCTGATTTTAGCTTTTCAAAGTCTGTGTCTATCAATACAAATCATTCTTTTCTACACATGAATCACCATGTTGTTGCAGCGCCTGAATACAAGGGATATATTGGTGCAAATGTCAAGGTTGGAAAGTGGCACTTTATTCCAAGTATTCAATACGTAGCAGGTCTTTTCACGTCTGTTGGTGATGATGAAACTAAAGAAAATTTTTGTCTTGTGGATGCTGTGGTAGAATATCGTTTATGCAATACTGCGATGCTTTGGGTTAAAGGTGAAAATCTTCTCGCTCAAAGTTACGAGATAAATAAGGGCTACCCCATGCCACACGCTACGTTTATGGTTGGCGTTTCACTGAATTTCCAATAAAAGTTAATGTAAATAGTTTACACAATATCAACTTTGGCTGACGTTTTCTCAAAAATACCACTTATCGCCGACTATTTTTCAAAAATACTTGGCGATAAGTGGTATTTTTAGTAATTTTGCATTGAAAATAAGCATAATATTGTTTACTATGGCAAAAACGGATATAATAGGCAGAAAAAAAGAAATAATGTTGATAGAATCATATATGACTTCAGGCAAACCTGAGTTTATAGCACTTTATGGTCGCCGTCGTATAGGAAAGACATTCTTAATAAAGCAGTTGTATGAAGAAGAATTTGATTTTTATATGACTGGTATTTATGCCAAAAGTAAAAAAGAACAGCTTGCCAATTTCAATAAGCAGCTTAACAGATACTCAGGTTCATACTATCCCGTTGTGGATGATTGGTATAATGCCTTTTCACAGCTCCAGCATTATTTGGATACACTCAAAGAAAAAAAGAGAGTTATCGTATTTATTGATGAGTTGCCATGGCTTGACACACCGAGAAGCAAATTCATCCGAGCACTTGAGCTTTTCTGGAATGAATGGGCGAGCTGTAGGAATAATTTGAAGTTTATAGTATGTGGCTCAGCCACAACATGGATGACAAATAAACTATTAGGCGACAAGGGAGGACTACATAATAGGATTACTCGTCCTATTCGCCTTGGTGCTTTCTCTCTTGCTGAATGTGAAGAATACCTTTTGCGTAGCGGTTTTCAGAATGATAGATTGCAGACTATGATGGGATATATGTGCTTTGGTGGAACGCCTTATTATTTGAGCATGCTTACTCCTGCTCTTAGCATAGATCAGAATATTGATGAGCTTTTCTATTCAGAAACAGCACCGCTGAGAGAGGAATACGACTTTCTTTTCCGTTCTCTTTTCAATGATTCTGCTATATATAAAAGAATTGTTGAATTACTCTCCCAAAAACTTAAGGGAATGACAAAGCAGGAAATCGTAGCGTCACTCAAACTCAGCGACAATGGAAATTTGACGGAGATTTTGGATAATTTGTGCAACTGTGATTTTATCAGGAAATATAGCGCATTTGGGAAAAAACGGCGTGATGTTATGTATCAGTTGGTTGATTTATACAGCTTGTTTTATTTGCGATTTGTGAAAGACAATAATTCACAGGACCCAAGTTTTTGGAGTCATGCTATAGATTCCGGAGCAAGAAAGGCGTGGAGTGGATATGCTTTTGAGCAGGTATGTCTGCGCCATATTTCGCAAATTAAGGAAAAACTGAATATATCAGGAATAGCGTCTGACGTGTGTTCGTGGCAGGCTGAAGGAGGTCAGATAGATTTGGTGATAGACCGTCGCGACAGGGTGATAAATTTGTGCGAAATGAAATTTTCTGCAGAGCCTTTTTCTGTCACTAAATCATATCTTGCAAAAATGGAGCAG
>JBJECS010000198.1:0-10608 GCA_051871335.1 Muribaculaceae bacterium
ATGGCCAAGGGGATGAACGAAGGTAAGCCATATTTGGGACTGACCATCGGTGGCAAAATCGAGTTCTGCAAGGGGATAAACATTGCAGCAGACGCATCGTTTACCATCAAGGCAAATGTTGTGAACATCTCAGACATATCAAATCTGAAACTGGAATATGGCGGCTGCGACTTTGAAGACGCACATATAAACTTCTCTGTCCCGGCATTCAGCCTGGAGGGTACACTTAAGGCAGGGCGCAATGTGGATGGCATAGGAGAAGAGGGCTATGGCGGCGAACTTGAAGCCAATATCTGCTACGGACTGTTTAAGGTGAACTGCGAGGGCGGCTATTTCACACATAAAGAAGCCACCGATACGTTCTCGTGGGGCTACTTCAAGATGTCTGCAGGAGGAAAATTCGGTATACCGTTAGGACCTATAAAACTGACAAGGCTTGGAGGCGGATTCTACTTTAACTGTAAGGTGGATAATGAAAAAGAGGGAGCACCAATACCACAAAACGGCTGCATCGGTATCAATGGCGGCTTAGGACTTGCAACGTCAGACGGCGAGCTGGTAAATGGCGACCTTGACTTCACCGTTGTTTGGGATAACAAGAAAGAGCGACTCACCTCGTTTATATTTACCGGAAACGTGAAGGCGGTAGGAGGCATGATAGACTCAAATGCCTCGCTCGTATATCTACACGATGATGATAACCAGTATCTGAAAATAAACATAACGTGCGACCTAAAGGCAGACGGACTTGCGTCAGATATCTTAGAGGATATAGAAAAAGGAGTGTCTGTGCTTCAGGAATTTAACGACAAAGCTCAGGCAGTGGTAAATGATGTGAAAGGCGAACTCACCAATGCACTTAAAGATGAACATAATAATACACCTAACGACTCTAAAAGCAGTAAAAATCTGAAAAATATTTCACAGAAAACCGGCACTACGGAGGGCGAGGCAACAGATGAAAGCGGAAGTCCGATTCCTACAGCCGGAGCAAGTATTGCACTTGAAATACAAATTACATCAAAGCGTGATGGCAAGGAGTGCAAGAAGTGGCACGTATATCTTGGTGAACCGGACCACGACAAACGATGCAAGGTTACGCTCATCAATTTTGACTCAAAAGTAATATCTGTAGATATAGGCGCAAGCGCTTATCTGTGTGTAGGAAATGAACTCCCGAATAATGGTGAGCTCCCGCCGCTGCCGAAGCGCGTGGCAGACTTCCTTGACGGCAGTACAAAGGGAGCAGGCGTGAAGTCTGACAGTAAATCTGATGCAGACGCGGCACGTGAAGGAGCTGTTGCATCATTCCTCTCAAATGCAGAGATAGACGGAGGTGTAATGCTTGGTGCACACGTGTGGGGCGCAATCAAGATAAACCTCGGACTCTTCTACGGCGAAGCAGGAGCCGATGCCGGGTTTGACATCTCGGTGGTACACCTGAAATCAGGTTCAAACTGTGTGAACCTCGGCGGCAGAGTTCCGGGATATAAGGGGTGGTATGGACGCGGACAGCTTTACGCATACCTCTATGCAGCGTTTGGACTCAACATCGACCTTGGCTTCTTCCACAAGAAGATTTCGATTATAGACTGCGGAATAGGAGGCGTATTCAAAGCGGCATTCCCAAGTCCAAACTACTTCTATGGCAAGGCACGATGCAAGATTAACCTCCTTGGCGGACTGGTGAAACTTGACAAGACCTTTAAGTTTAACTGCGGACAGAAATGTGAGCTCTTTGCAGGAAATGCCCTTGACGACTATCCTCTGTTTGACCACATTTCTATCGGACAGGAATCTTGGGATGAGGCAGAGAAAAACCTTGTAAAGGCACGTCAGGACTTTATGTTCAACCCATATATCGTGACAGCCTCTCCAATGAATCAGGCAATCAGCGTCATCGACCCGACTATGCAGGTTCACCTTGAGGAGTCACGAAACCTGATGGGCGATGCTCTTGAGCTTGCGTCTACACGCGAATTTAAATTTGCTCCAGTATATTTCAAGCTATATGAATACAGCAGTCTAGATGACGCAAAGCGCGAAGCAGGTCTTGCGCCGGAAAAGCGCAGACTGTGCCAGACATACGACCTCGAGGGCGAATTCCAGGATACAAAAGTGTCGCTGACCTTACCGGACCTCAAGACAGACAAATTCTATGAAATCCAGGCAAAGGGCAAGGCACAGGAAATGCTGAACAATACTTGGAAAGACCCGGAAAAGTGGGATTCAATAAAGGGCAAATATATAGAGACACCATGGGACTGCACGAAGAGCTTCTACTTCATCACAGACAATACGGCATTTGAAATGACCGACGATAATGACCTTGAGCCGTTCACCGCTATGGCATATCCATGCAAGATGCCATTTAACAACCCGAGCGGGGGCATAAAGCTACGCGATGAAAGCAAGACGTGGATAAACTGCATAAAGCAGGATATAGACTATCCAATGGTAATGCTTAATGAAGACGTAGAGCGTAGTTCGGCATACAAACAGGGTACACTTGAATGGCTGAGGTATAACCAGAAGGGTCAAATCATATACCGCTCAGAAAACAAGTATGTGACCATGGGTGACTCCCTGTATTACATGATGCCGAAGGTGTGGAAAGCCACATCAGTATCAGGCATCCAGGGCAAAGAGACATATTATACTTCAGGATATGACCGCGAGCGACTCGTACTGCGATATTCAGTGACAAAGAATACCGGTTCGGTAGCATCGTGGGAGAATATTGGTTCTTACAAGGTCACAGGCTCCAATAAGACAGATGTCCTCAGCCAGTATGGGAAACAGTATCGCGGTTCAAATTATCGAGTAGAAGTTCTTGAATTTGAAAAGATAAATCAGACAGAAGATAGTGATGATTCGGAGACATCTTCAGTAGTGACCGATGTGCATCGGATCGCAGCAAAGATAGGAAGTTCCACTGCAACCGCAAGTACGATTCAGCGCAGAAATCCTCTGTCAGGAAGTTCTACAAAAAGCGCAAGTACGATTCAGCGCAGAAATCCTCAGTCAGGAAGTTCTTCGACTACATCCACTATTATGAACCAGAATGTATCCCTTAGTGGAGGAGGTAGCACAGGAAAGCGCACGAATACTTACTATGTGAACGTATACAAGAGGACAATTAATCCTGTATATGTCACTGAGTCAAAAGACCTGATAGACCTATACCTGAAGCCGATGGAATATTATGGCTGGAAAAACTATGAGGGATATTCATGGTCAGGATCTCGCCTGGTGGAATACATAGAGCCGTTTATCGGTATTGCGCTTGACAAGATTGAATACAAAGCGGGGTATACTACGCAGTATAACGGTATTAAGGCCAATTCCGGCGTATGGTCTTTCCTGATGAGTGCAGAGACGACCAATGGCGTAGATAATAACTATACATCAAAGAGCAGGGAACTTGCGGGCTGTCATTTGGATTATAGCCGGGCATATTACACGCAATTCCAGAGAATACCGGGCGGAGATGAGGCACTTGTGCTTTACGACCCATATACATATTTCAGCTGGCTTGCAAATGTGGCATTTATAAGCTATGCACATGTCAAATCAAGCAAAGACTACCTGGATCTGGAAATTCAGGTAACAAGGTCTTTAGAAATCAAGTCGCAATACTTTGACCAATATCTGAAGACGAAGTATTCACCATATACCAAGAATACGTTGCTGCTCACGGCATATGACTTTGAGAGTGCATTCCTTAAGCCGTATTCAACGACCGGCAGCGAAAGCAACCTAAAGCAGACATTCATTCAGTGGCCATTGCACCGCGATGAAGACTATGGCAATATACAGGGTTCAAGTGTACAGGTGAGTGAGAAATTCATTAAGCCAGACTTCGGCTCATCGAAGCATGCCGACACGTATATAACAGGAGTGACAAGACCATATTATCTTGCCGAACAATTAAGCCGCAAGATAGACGTTGACATCTGGAATATGATGAACTACAAGAACACCTCAGACCGCAGAAAGGCAGTGCGTGAATATTATAAGGTTTATGGAGGCACATTCACAAGAGCTTCAACACAATTTGGCAAATACGGCGGAGAATACAAAATGGAAGTAAGAGTGCCGAGGTATCAGTATCCACTTACATGGGCAGGTACAGAGCTGAAAGGCGTAGGCAAAATCAGGCTCCAGAATATCATCAAGTCTGACGACAGTTTCTGGCGCTTCCGAGACGATTCAAACAGCTCGAAAGGAAAGAAGTACACAGCGAAAATGTTCTTCTCGCTCTATGACCCAAGTGACAGAAGCTACGATGAAGCGTACAAGCAAGTAGAATGGCTGAAGTTTAACGGTCAGAAAGCACTTGACAGAATACGCTTTGTCAACTTCCGCTACTTCCGCATAAACGGATTTAACAAGAAGAAAAAATCGTGGACAGTGGTCACCATTCCACATCAGGATAATATGTTTAGGTGTATACCACCATATATCTATGCTACGGCGAAGCCAGTGCAATACATTCAAGTGGCAGGACTGAAAATGGACGGAACTTATTCAAGCTATCATTTTTAGATAAATAATAACTAATGGACGACATGAATAACAATAGAGGACTGAAAAATATAATCTGGGTTGTAGGTGCGGCAATGATAGCACAGACTATCGTTGCCACGACCTCGGCAGTGAATGACGCGACAATACCTGAAATAGACTCTTCTATCATAGAGAGAGAAGAGAGTGAAATACCATTTTCCGAAATGATAGTTCCGGAAACGGAGGCAGACTATCCAAAGCCATTTATACTGACACGCGCATACGGCGACAGTATAGTGCTGCGGTGGGCAACGAACAGCTATGTAGACTGGCTGTATCTACGCACAAAGGGAGTTACTATCAGCAGGCTAACTCGTACAAAGGAAGGTCTGCGCATGGATACTATCGTGCGGTGCCTGAAGCCACTGTCTTACGACGAGTTCCGCAAAGTATATCCCGATACAGTTGATTCGCTTGCATATGGCGCTATGGGCGTGCTATACGGCAAAAACAACATGACAGAGGAGCAGACCGACTATGAGCCTGGCACTCCGGGTTCTATGATGGACCTATATGAGGAGCAAAAGCTGAAACTCGCCTACGGACTGCTTTTCGCAGAGTGGCGCCCAGACCTGGCAGATGCTATGGCTCTGAGATATGTGGACAAGAGCGTTACAAAGGGAGGCGAGTATTATTACACCGTAGGACCGGCAGAAATAGACACTACAGGCAGGTTTAAGCTCACCCATGAGGTGTCGGAGCTGGTGAAGAACGAGAAATACAAGCCGGAAGAGTATGACCTTGACTTGAAATATGAAATCACGGGACAGGGTGCTGCCACGTTCACTTGGAAAGACATGAAGCACTCCAGCTTTGAGATTTATCGCCGCAAAAAGGGTGAAACAGACTGGACGAAGTGTAACGAAAATCCATATATGCCTCAATATCAGGGTGAAATGGATAGCCAGATTATCAATTACAGCGACAAGGCAGAGACTATCGGCGAATATGAGTATTCTATCGCCGCCCATGACGCTTTTGGTGACCTGACGGAAAAGTGCAAGCCTATAAAAGTGGTTTATCCTGACGTTATGCCGCCTGTAGGACCGGATATCACGCGAATAATGATAGACCGCCCCGGCGAAAACGACTATGACTCAATTTTCGCACGGATATACTTCAGAAAAGACACGATGGAGGCAGACTTTGTGCGCTATGTGCCGATGTATTACAACGAGCGAGACTCACTGAAAGAGTGGCGGCTGCTGACAAACAAATATATTGCGCCAACAGACACAATGGTGCGTGTAGACGTGACAAACCTCTCAACGGGTATGGTTACCATTGCGGCAGTGGATACGGCAAACAATATGGGGTATGCTTTCCCGCGCCTGCTCCGTATCCAGGATATGCGTCCGCCAAAGCGACCGAAAAACATCCGCGCCGTGCCGGACCTTGACGGTACTATCTTTATTCACTGGGAGCAGGAAGACTCGATAGACGTGCGCCAGTATCAGGTGTTTTTCGCAAACTCACTTGCAAATCACTCTTTCATGATAGTAAACCGCGGCGAGCTGCGTGATACATATTACATAGACACTGTGGCTACAAACGCCAATGAGCGATATATCTATTATTGCGTTCGCCCGATAGACTTTGAGGGCAACCAGGGTCCGATGTCTGACACCATCCGCGTGCTTCGTCCTAACTCGGAGCCTCCAACAATCGCACACCTTGATTCTGCGTGGGTTGACAGCGAGGGAATACACTCTCGCTGGTATGGCGGTGCAGATGCCATGATTAGAGACTATGTGGTGTATCACAAGCTTGAAAATCAGCGAGACTGGGACACTCTCGCCATATATAACGGCGACGACGTGAAGGCTAACGGCTACCTTATCCCGGTAGACCACAAGCCTGAAATAAATCGCCTTTACCGCCACCAGTATGCGATAGAGACAGTATCGTTCTGGAATATTTCTTCAGGGCTTAGCCTGACGTATTCCGACTGGTTTACGGGGGATACATACCTGAAAATCCCTATCAAGCTATATGGTCGCTTTGACGAAAAGACGGGTGAGACTCGCCTGGCATGGGAGGCGAAAGACATCCCGCAGGGCGACTACCGCTTCTGCGTGTTCCAGAAGACTAAATACGACAAGACGTTCCAATATCTCATCGATGAGCCTATAAATGCCTCTGCGCATACAAACAGGCTGCTACCGCCCGGCGAGACAGCGGAATACTATGTGATGATTTACTATACCGACGGACGCGAGTCGTTCCCGTCAAACGTGGTGACAATCACAGCTCCGGAAAAGAAGCCGGATGAGAAAAAATAAGGTTTGAAAAAAGAATAAAGTGTACTCATAAAACTAATACAGTATGAAAAAATTACTGATAATACTGACCCTGCTGCCGTTGCTGACGTCGTGTGGCGACTTCTTCCTCTTTGAGCAGGAGCCTGACGACTGGGAGGGCGTGACGATGAAAATAGATTTCCGTGACGCCTACCTGATGGCAGGCGACACGTTGCCTCTGACGGCTACTTTTACGCCGATAAATCCGAATGAAAGCCCGATTTATTGGTTTGCATCGTCAGACGACAGCGAGTGCTTCAAGGTGTTTAATGATAGCCTTGTGGGTCTATCAAGCGGCACAGTGAGCGTGAAGGCGTCTGCCGGTGGCGGAATGGTAAGCGATATTGCAAAAGTCACGATAATCGACAAATGGGAAGACCCGGGTTTTCATACTCTGTTCCCATACGATATGGTGTTTTATGCAGAAGTGACAGTAGATGGCGAGGCTTTTGACGATTCGACGATGATGTTGGGGGCGTATGTCTTCGGCGAGCTGAGGGGCATAGGCTGCATGAAGACGGCTTTTGACATCAATTATATTGAGCTGCGCGTGTGGGCAGATTCCGAATCGATGCAGGGTAACGTGTTGTTTAAGTGCTACGACCGTGCAAGCCATAAGTTTCTTGAGTGTGAAGACCGCGTAGAGTACAGCGCGTACACCACTTACGGAACTCTCTCAAATTTGTATCCAATAACTTTTAAATCCAATGACAATGAAGAAGATTTATAACATATTAGCTCTTGCGACTCTGGTCTCTCTCCTCGCCAGTTGCACCCTAATGCTTGATGAGCCGGAAATCCAGCCAGAGGAGGAAGTCAGCGGTGACGGATGGAGCGCGCCGGTGATAGAAAAAGATGAGATTTCTGAGTTTAGGTATCAGTATCAGCCTGATACCCGAGTTATTGATGAGTCATATCTGCCGTATATACAAAGGATGGAAACTGATAGCACAGATTTTTCTATCAAGCTTTATATGGCAAAACAAATGCCGAAAGATATGATACCCGAAAAAAACGCATATATCACATCTTTTCTTTCTGAGGAATTGGAAGGTTCTGTGTGTCATAAGGTGAATTTGGTTGAAGAAACAAACGACGGGTACATACTAAGTGGTACGTTAGCTCCAATTGAAGAAGTATATAAAGTATACTCTCTTGTCTCTGATGGATTTGTATATGAAGATACTACAAATTCTCGTAGTGGAGATGATGGCTTGAAAGTCATTTCATTAAAAGAGTTTTATTCGCATCAGATAATATCGGATTGGCCATATGCATATTCTCGAGGAAATGATGATATTATTGATGACGGTGATACAGATGATGAGGATACAGACGACGAAGATGGAGATCTTGCATTGTTGGACTTGACATTTAATTATACTTATGCAGATCATAAAGATATCTCTGTAGATTTTGTCTTTAAAAATATGTTTGATATATGGAAAGATGGGGGATTGATAAATGCTTATAAAAAGGCTCTTGTAGAAACGATTATTGAAGATGGATATGACCCGATTAATAATGGGAAAATTATAAAATATGGAACATTTGATTTTGGATTTTTCAGCAATGCAGGGTTATATATGCGTTATCATGTAGATATAAATCTTGGGGATAAGAAATCAGAGGTTTGGGTTCAGCCAATGATAAAAGGCGGCATTGGAGTAGGTTTTAAAACAATGGATGGTCATGTGCTTTTGCCTATTCTCGGGAATGTACCAATGACTTACAAAGATAGAAAAAACAAAGTACATACAATAACAAAATACTGGAAAAATGTAAGGAAAAGGGGAATTAGAATAGGAAATGGTACGGCTCGCATTTATTTTCCTTATGGTGCATTAGTTGATATATACGCAGAACTTGGAACTATAGAGGATGATGATTATCTTGGCGTAGGCTTTTCTTACGAAATGAAATTGTTTAAAGTTGGATATACAACAGATAAAGGATTCTTTTGTGAAAGACCTTCAATTAAATATAAAGCGAGTCCTTTAGATGCAGATATGAAATTTCATGCTGGAGCCAAGTTTGAGATTTTTGTAGGTGTAGGTATTGAACTGATGTCTGTTTTGAATGCTCAAGTTACAGCGCAGCCCTATTTTTACGCAGAACTTTCAAAAGAATTTAAAACTCCGGATATTATCACGCCAATACCTACAAAAAGCTCGGTTGTGCCTAATTTGGAAATCAGGTCAAATGAAAATTTATATACTGAAGTTGGTGTAGGAGTCGATCTTTATGGCAAGATATTTATAGACACATGGGGCTTATGGGAGAAAGAGTTGGCAAATGTAAAAATTAATGATAAACCTATTGTTTTGCCATACAAATCTTATATGGATGCTGATTTTGTTATGGATAATGTGGAAGCTCTTAGCTCTGACGGAAACTTGACGTACTATAGGGCGTTAATTAATGTGGACCGTACCGGATGGGGTTTTTCAAAAGTGCCCAGGGTAGCGATATATACTCAGTCAAAAAATTTTGTGAAAGATGTCCAATGCAAAAATTATGATGAAAACCACATAATTGAAAAGGATGATGTATATGAGTACTTTTTTTCTTTGCCTTCAAGGGATGAAAATGGTAAATTGATTGACACAAAATATTATTTAATGCCATATCAGATTGGAGGTTTTGGGGGATTTTCCAAGTATGCTATTGCAAGTAAACCCTCATTATTTTCAGTTGAAGCTAATTATGCGAAGTTGAATAAATTTTACAATATTGACTATACAGAGTTCGATAAAGAATATTCAGGTGGTATTTATACATATGGTGCAGCGATGGATGTTACGGTCAATTTAGTAGAGCCAAAAGCGAAAATAATTATGGGGATATCAATAAAAGATGTTAACGGAAAGACGATTAAAGAATTTGACATCTGTTTAGATACTGCAACAAAACGTGTAGATAAAAAATTATATTTTAGTTTTTATAGCAATGTTTGGGACTTTAGCGGTTTTACGGCAGAAATTTCGTTTATAACAGTAGACAACGAAGGTAATTGGGATTATATTGATGATAGTTTTAAGAGAACAATCGAATATGGAGAAGGACTAAAGTTCCCGAGTGAATTAAATGACTATAATCGTTTGGATTAATCCAGGTGAATCTATAAATATAGCATTGTTTATTGCTCTAATAGCAATAAAATAGGGCGCAAATTTGCATGAAATCGGTCGCAGTGTACAAGAAAATTAGTACAATGCGACCGATTTCGTGATAATTGGAGTTGTTTTTGAGCTGAAAAAGTGTTATCTTTGCGTCATAAAACTAAAAATCCATGGGCAAACTCTTTATAGGACGAGAAAAAGAACAGCAGATGCTTCGCCGGTGTCTGGAGTCAGAGGGTTCTGAATTTATAGCGGTATATGGGCGTCGCCGTGTTGGAAAGACTTTTCTTATCCAGCATGTGATAGGCAATGAATATGCATTTTATGTAGCAGGAATTAATAATGCAACTCTGCGCAATCAGCTGGAGAACTTTATGTATGGCATAAGGCTTAAAAAGCCCGGGTTGAGGAGGGTGACATCTTGGCTTGAGGCGTTTATAGAGCTTGAAAATTATCTTGAGTCGCTGCCGGAGGGAAGAAAGGTGGTGTTTATCGACGAGATGCCTTGGATGGATACTCCACGCTCTAATTTTATAGGTGGTTTGGAACATTTCTGGAATTCATGGGCATCTTGGCGTGATGACATAAAGCTGATTGTGTGCGGCAGCGCGACATCG
>JBJECS010000199.1:0-10543 GCA_051871335.1 Muribaculaceae bacterium
CATTTTCAATGAAAAATCTTTCGCCGGCGATGATTTTAAGTACCACGACTACTTCCTTTCCGTTTCTCGCGACATACGCAAACCGCTTTCGGTAAATCAGAGCACTACTATTAGCGACCTAATTGAGGAATGTAAAATTTGGAAGCCCATTTCAATAGACTTGCAACCTCTTATTGACGCATGTCCGATAAAAATCAATTTTTCTGAGATTGAACCATCTAAAAATACAATATCATGAAAATTAAATCTATTATTTCAGCTTGCATCACACTGCTTCTAACAGCCTGCGGTCATAACTCACAAATAATAGTCTGCGGAACTTACACCGACACTGGAAGCTACGGAATATATTCTCTTGCCTTTGACCCTGACAGCGGTGAAATTTCCGTTATAGACTCCATTGCCGCTGAAAATCCATCATACCTTGCATTTTCACAGTCCGGCAACCGAATTTACGCCGTCGGAGAAAGCGGCGGAAACTCATGCGTCTATGCTATGGACTTTTGTCCCGATACAGGGCAATTCAGCAATATCATTCCCACATCTGAAGTCGGTGCTGACCCTTGTTATATCGCAACTGCCGGCAAATACATAGTCACCGCAGACTATAGCGGTGGCTCAGTATCCATTTTCACTGATTCGCTCGGTCGCCTCACCCGTATCCGCTGCGACAAATTTTACGGCTGTGGCGCAGACTCCGTCAGGCAAGCCTCCCCACATATTCACTGCACAATGAAATCTCCCGACGGCAACGACCTTTACGTATCAGACCTTGGCTGTGACAAAGTTTATCACTACGACCTACGCAACGGAATATCACTTACAGATACCATTGACTTCCCCGCCGGTTTTGGTCCGCGACACATCGCATTTACACCAGACGGTAAGTACGCATACACACTTGGCGAACTCAGTGGTGACATCATGATTTTAGACCGGACAAATAATCCGGAGAAATTTAACACATTGACTCCACGACAAAGCGTCGTGTGCGACTCACTGAGAGTTCGCGCATCCGGCGACATTCACGTCAGCCCTGACGGTAAATTTCTTTACGCATCAAATAGACGCGAAGGTGACGGCATTAGGACTTATTCTATAGCACGCGACGGCTCTCTTTCATCTATTTCTTACACAAACACGTCAAAGCACCCGCGCAACTTCCTCATTACGCCCTCAGGAGATTTCCTGCTCGTCGCTTCACGAGATGACAGCTGCATAGAAATATTCCGCCGCAATCATTCAACAGGACTTCTTTCACCCACTAAACACACTCTACCATTACCAAAACCTGTATGCCTGATAATCTATAAATAGAGACTATTTCAATTATGTTTTACTTTCGGCAGGTAGTAGTGTCCTTTGCCATCAGTTTCGTTGCCATAACGCACTCCGCAGTGACCTGAACACTGATGATAGCACGCGAGGCAGAAAGCACAGTTATCGCCCCACACAGGGCGACCGTCTTTCATCTGTATATTTCCCATCGGACAACGCATGGCGCACTTGCCGCAACCAACACACGTTTCCGTAGCCGCAAAGCCTTTAGGACTCATACAGAAACGCACAAAATACGGATAAATAATCCTTGTTTTTATACATGCCCAGGAGCCTTTCACAACGTCATCAATACCATCTTCTCCACTTTCTATCCGCTGAGCAATGTCCTTTACTCTGGCAGGAGCTGACGCAAGCTTGCTGTGCATCACGTCTTCACTGTCCACGTCAAAACCTTTCATGCACACATACGAATTTGGCATAGTAACAGAGAAGGCAGACACTTCTTTCCACCCTCTACTGCGTATCATCTTTCGCCACATCTTGTGACAAAGACCAATATCGTCGCCACAGGTAGTCACCATAAAATGCAGACTGTCCGGTGAAAGTGAAATACTTTTGATAACATTTGCCACCACAGGGGGCACTCCCCATGAATAAGTAGGGAACACCCATATAATACGCTTATCCTCAACGCCTTTGCCGTCGCATCCTACCATTGGCATCACTTGCTCTCCAAGTTGTTCGGAAAGCAATGTAGCAACGAATTTGCTGTTACCTGTTCCTGAAAAATATAGTATCATTTTATTTTCACTTGTGTGGCACCAAAGCCATATTCGCGGAAAGACGCATCTTGTACGTCATGTCCCTTATAGCGATAGTTCAACTCCTTTAGCAGGGCATTACGCAGCACACCCTCGCCCTTTCCATGTATAAATATTATCTTCTGACCGTGATTTTTAATATTCTCGTCCATTATCTGTCTGAAACGGTCAACCTGAAGATTAAGCATGTCTGCATTGCTCAGTCCGCGGGTGTTATCAACAAGCTCCTGTATGTGTAAGTCCACTACGATTATCTCGCCTCGCTTCTCAGCCGGTTTTTGCTTCACCTTGCGGGTCTGACGCTCGCCAAGGCGTTTTTCTCGCATGGCAGACTTGAAGCGAGTATCATCACTCATTTGACACGCATCTTGACTTGCAGCTCTTAATTCCTCTTTCTTCACTTTCAAATCATCACTCTCCCCTCGTGCCACGTCGTCCTTTACTATATCAAAAGCAAGTACACGATTGTCGAAATACATATTGTCTGTAAAGCAGTGCAACTTGAAAAACTTTGTCACGTCTATTCTCAGCTCCACATTTATGGCAGGCTTCACCTCAAAGTCCTTGTCCTTCTTGTATGCAATCATTTGCAAGGTAACATGCCTGATTTTTGAGATATCCTCTCGCAGTAGTTCTCCTAAAAACAGCTGTGTATTAGGCTCTACAGTATCTACATGTCTGCAAGTCCACATCGTGCTGTCATCGTCTCGACTAAGGTATGTGAAATTTAAGTAATAATTTGAGTCATTTACGAGGAATGTTTCAAATGTGGTTGTAGATAGCCTCTGTATGTCTACCGGCTCGTAAGCCAGCACTACGTTTATCTTATCACCACCTTCTACCTCCTCAGGAACGTATTCCGGCTCAGGCTCTGTAAAGACTATCTCCTTTGTTTTAGTCTCAGCCTTGTCTGTCTTGTCATTTGGCTTAAATGACGGTATTGTACCTTCACCCACCACTACGAGTTCCTTGACGAGTGACGGTGTCTCAAATCCGTCCTCATCTACTACATATGCCATATTACCATTAATGCGAGCCACTATCCCGCCGCCCACACTGCTTAAAAATCGCACCTTATCTCCTATTTTCATAGTCTTTTCTTTTTTATTCGTGTCTTTATACTGCAAAGTTACACTTTTTTTGCTTAACTTTGTGCAAAATTTCATCAATAAATGGACAACATAATCTCTAAATACTTCCGCAGCCTCACCGAACAGCAAGAGCAGCAGTACTCCGCATTGGGCGAGCTATATCCTGAATGGAACGCGAAGATAAACGTAATTTCACGCCAAGACATTGGCAACCTTTACGTTAATCACGTCCTCCACTCCCTTGCAATAGCAAAGTTTTTTACTCCGACAGACGGAACACGCTTTCTGGACATGGGTACTGGCGGAGGGTTTCCGGGTATTCCACTTGCTATAATGTTCCCCGGCTGCACTTTTCATCTCATAGACCGCATTGGCAAGAAAATTCGCGTGGCACAGTCTATCGCCGAAGCAATAGGGCTTACAAACGTGACATTCCAGCATGGCGACATCGGCGAGTGTCACTGGAAATTCGACTTTGTAGTAAGTCGCGCCGTTATGCGTCTTGACGAGCTGATGCCTCTCGTGAAGAAAAACATTGAAAAAGGATTCAAATGCAGCATTCCTAACGGTGTTATCTGCCTTAAGGGCGGCGACCTCACAAGTGAAACATCCCGCATTGCTAAGAGGGCAGACATGATAGAGGAATGTATTTCACAATACTTTGCCGAAGAATTTTTTGCCACAAAGAAAATAGTTTACGTTCCATTCTAAATTATTCTGTCATGCAAATAGAATGTTTTGAATTTAACATGTTCGGCGAAAACACATACCTCGTTTTCGACACTGCATCGCACGAATGTGCAATCATAGACCCAGGAATGATGGTGGAGAGAGAACGGTCTATTATCGACAATTTCATTAAAAAAAATTGTCTTAAACCAAAGTTTATTCTCCTCACGCACCTCCACGTTGACCATGTATTCGGAGTCAATCACCTTGCGGAAAAATACGGACTTAAAGTGTATGGAAACCATGCAGACGCAATGCTTGGTTCACGAATAATGGAACAGGTGCAAATGTTTCATCTCCCGGTACAAATGGCTGCCATTGCTATCGACGAGAACCTTTCCGATGGCGATACAGTCACTATCGGTGATGAGACTTTGCTCGCTATCCATGCTCCAGGGCACTCTCCGGGTAGCCTATGCTATTACTCAGAAAAATCCGGCTTTATAATCTCTGGCGACGTACTTTTCCGCCACTCCATAGGCAGAACAGACCTTCCCGGCGGAGACTACGCCACTCTCATCAAAGCTATTCAAAAGGGGCTTCTCACACTTCCGGGCAAAACCACCGTATTCCCGGGACATGGTCCGGAAACAACCATCGCTGAAGAAACTCAATTCAACCCATACATTTAGCAAACAACGCAAAACCACGATTAGTATGGCTAAAATACTCTATAATTGTAATAATTAACACTATTTTATTACAATCTGCTTGAAATTTGAAAATAAATCGCTAACTTTGCGAAATAAAAAGTAAACATCTAAGGTAAATTTGTAGAATAGGTACAATTTACGCGATATAAAATTATATTATCATTATGAGCAGACCTCTTAGAAGCAATGCAAGCACCGTGGGACGCCGTATGGCTGGAGCACGTGCTCTGTGGCGTGCTAATGGCATGAAAGAAAGCCAGTTTGGCAAGCCGGTTATAGCTATCGTAAACAGTTTTACACAGTTTGTTCCGGGACATGTACACCTACACAAAATCGGACAGATTGTAAAAGATGAAATAGAGAGTCTCGGCTGCTTTGCCGCTGAGTTTAATACCATCGCTATCGACGACGGTATTGCCATGGGACACGATGGCATGCTATATTCACTCCCCTCTCGCGACCTGATTGCAGACTCTGTGGAATATATGGTAAATGCCCACAAAGCAGACGCTATGGTTTGCATATCAAACTGCGACAAAGTTACTCCTGGCATGCTTATGGCTGCCATGAGGCTTAATATTCCTGCAATTTTCGTTTCTGGAGGACCGATGGAAGCCGGAATGCTCGGAGACCGTCCACTGGACCTCATTGACGTAATGATTGACTCTGCAGACAGCACTGTCAGTGATGACGTTGTCAAACTTCTTGAGCAAAAAGGCTGCCCTACTTGCGGCTCTTGCTCCGGCATGTTTACAGCAAACTCCATGAACTCGCTGAACGAGGCTATAGGACTTGCCCTGCCAGGCAACGGAACAATCGTGGCTACTCACGAAAACCGCATAGAGCTTTTCCGCCGTGCGGCTCGCCAAATTGTGAAAAATGCAGAAGCATACTACTTTAATGATGACGAAAGCGTTCTTCCTCGCTCTATCGCTACACGCGAGGCCATGCTTAACGCAATGACCCTGGATATTGCCATGGGAGGCTCTACTAATACAGTTCTACACCTCCTTGCCATTGCAAATGAAGCTGGAGCAAACTTCACTATAGACGACATTGACATGCTTTCACGCCGCACTCCGGTTTTGTGCAAAGTTTCTCCAAACTCAAAATATCATATCCAAGACGTTAATCGTGCCGGTGGTATAGTTACCATAATGAAGCAACTCGCAGACAAAGGACTTATAGACACAAGTGTGAAGCGCGTTGACGGACTTACTCTTCAGCAAGAAATTGACGCCTTTGCCATAGGTAGCAAGGACTTCAGCGAAGATGCCCGAAATCTTTGGCTAAGTGCTCCGGGAGGAGTAAGAACAACTGAAATGGGAAGTCAGGCGAAGTATTATTCTGAACTTGACTGCGACAACTCAACCGGCTGTATCCGAGACTTTGACCACGCTTATGTAAAAGACGGAGGACTCGCCGTCCTGCACGGAAATATCGCACTCAACGGCTGCGTTGTAAAGACTGCTGGAGTTGACGAGTCTATTTTCCACTTCACCGGTCCGGCTAAGGTCTTTGAATCTCAGGAAGATGCTGTGGAAGCAATCCTTGGAGACAAGATTGTGGCTGGAGACGTGGTCGTGATAATCCACGAAGGACCTAAAGGAGGACCAGGCATGCAGGAAATGCTTTATCCTACAAGCTATATAAAGAGCAAACACATGGGCAAGCAGTGCGCTCTGATTACGGACGGACGTTTCTCAGGCGGTACATCGGGGCTTTCTATCGGACACATCTCACCTGAAGCTGCGGCGGGAGGAAACATCGGTCTTGTAAGAGACGGAGATATGATTGAAATAGATATTCCTTCTCGCAGCATCTCTCTCCACGTAGACGATGCAACTCTGCAGGCTCGACGTGAAGAAGAACTTGCGCGCGGAAAAGACGCGTTTACGCCTCGCACCCGAGACCGAGTAATTTCTAAAGCACTGAAGGCATACGCATCTATGGTCACTTCTGCAGACCGCGGTGGCGTGAGAGAATAAAACAACTTGTAAAATCTTATAACACAATACTGTATATGAGCGAAATGATTTCAGGCGCCGAAGGACTTATAAAATCTCTCCTCAGCGAAGGAGTAGACATGGTTTTCGGATATCCCGGTGGCGCAATCATCTCTGTATATGACAAACTTTTTGACTACCAGGATAAAATACGACATATACTCGTAAGGCACGAACAGGGTGCGATACACGCTGCTCAGGGCTATGCAAGAATTACCGGCAGACCAGGCGTTGTAATTGTAACCTCTGGTCCGGGTGCAGCTAACGTAGTCACAGGACTCAGCGACGCACTTATGGACAGTACTCCGCTCGTAGTGATTTCAGGGCAAGTAGCATCTGCATTCCTCGGTACTGACGCCTTTCAAGAGACAGACGTGGTAGCAATGACCCAGCAAATCACTAAGTGGGCTATCCAAATTCGCCGACCGGAAGACATTCCTGCAGCTGTAGCTCGCGCCTTCTATATTGCATCAACAGGACGTCCGGGACCTGTCGTACTGGATATTGCTAAGGATGCGCAGATTGGCATGATGGAATGGCAGCACAAGACATGCGACTTTATACGCAGCTATAATCCAATGCCACATGTTGACTCCGCTGACGTTCTTGAAGTGGCAGAACTACTGAACAATGCCAAGCGTCCGCTAATCCTTTCAGGGCATGGTGTGGCTATATCAAACGCTGAGGAAGAACTGCTACAAATTGCGCAGACCGCAGACATTCCTGTAGCGGCCACTCTCCTCGGACTCTCCACAATAAACAGTGACGTGCCACAATACAAGGGTATGCTGGGCATGCACGGAAATATAGGTCCTAACATTGCTACAAACAAGGCTGACGTTATTCTCGCATTGGGTATGCGTTTCGACGACCGCGTAACCGGAGATGCCAAAAAATATGCCCTTACGCCTAAGATTATTCACGTCGATATCGACCCGGCTGAGCTGAACAAGAATATTAAAGTTTTCAAGGCAATCAACGCCGATGCAAAATCTTTTCTCTCCTCGCTCGCACTCTTCATCAAGCCGAACAAGCACGACGAATGGAACAAACTATTTGAGCAGTGCGACAAAGTGGAATACGACGAAGTAATTATGCCTGAGGTACACCCAAATTCAGAAAAAATGAGAATGGGTGAAGTGGTAGACGCAGTGACTAAAGCAGCCGGAAAGGGTGCTGTATGTGTCACTGACGTGGGACAAAATCAAATGTTCGCTTCAAGATACTTCAAGTATTCTGCACCAAAGAGTTTTATATCTTCAGGCGGACTTGGCACTATGGGTTTCGGACTCCCTGCTGCTATCGGAGCTTCTATGGGAGCTCCGGACCGAACCATTTGCCTCTTTGTGGGTGATGGTGGGCTTCAGATGACTATACAGGAGCTTGGCACTATAATGGAGCATGGCGCAAAAGTAAAAATAGTGCTTCTTAACAACAATTTCCTTGGCAATGTACGCCAGTGGCAGACGCTGTTCTTCCACAGCCGCTATTCTCAGACCCACATGCTGAACCCGGATTTCGTAGCTCTCGCATCCGCTTACGCAATCCCGGGCGAAGATGTCACAAGTCGTGAAGACCTTCCGGCTGCAATAGACAGAATGTTAAGCCACGACGGGACATATCTCCTAAACGTGGATATTGATGCCTCTGACATGATATTCCCGATGATTCCCGCCGGTGGAACTGTAGATAACATTATGCTTAACGAAAACAAGAAATTTTCTCTATAATGGATAAGGAATTTTTTACAGTATCGGTTTTTTCTGAAAATACTGTCGGCTTGATGAGCCAGGTTACTATCATTTTCACTCGCCGATGCATCAATATAGAATCTATCTGCGCCAGCGAATGTAGTATTCCCGGCGTACATAAATGGACTATCACTGCATGGTCTACACGAGAAGTGATGGAAAAAGTCGTCAAGCAGATTGAAAAGTGTGTTGACGTAATCCGCGCTTTCCTTTGGACCGACGACGACATTGTATATCAAGAAGTTGCTCTATACAAGGTTTCTACAGCTCTCCTTATGGATGAGCCTCACCTGGAAAGCATTATCCGCACTCATGGAGCACGAATAATCGACGTAACTCGTGAATTTACCGTAATCGAGAAGACGGGACACTACCGCGAGACTCAGGCTCTCTTTGAAGAACTGAAGAGATACGACATTAGGCAGTTTGTGCGCTCTGGACGTGTAACGGTCACCAAGTCAAACCGTGAATATGTTTCTGAATACATCGAAGAGCAAAAAATACGTGCTGAACGCCAAAAGAAATCATAATGAGCGAGCCGAAGCACTCTAAGAAAATTTTCCTTACAGCTGCTCTATGCAATGCACAGTTGCAAATGCCAATGCCGGTGTTTACACAGATGGTGATTGACATCGCCACTGAGCACGCAAATATACTCGACATCGGCTACACATACATGATTAGCCACAATGCCGCATGGGTATTAAGCAGAGTGACTGCGCAGATGGAACGCTTTCCACGATTTAACGAGACTTTTTCTATGACTACATGGATTATCTCGCTAAATCGTTTTTACTCAGAGCGTGCCATTCGTTTTGATGATGCAGAAGGAAACGTTATCGGTTGGGTAAGAACCACTTGGGTTGCAATAGATATCACTACACGCCGCCCCGTCAATCTTCTAACCCTCTTTCCTGCCGGCGTGCCGATGCCGGAGATAGATATGCCGCTTGAGTCTCTACCACGCATTCCCCGAATGGAACAGGCAGACCTCACGCGTGAACACACCTTTCTTGCGTCTGATATCGACTGCAACCGCCACGTTAATACTAACCGATATGTGGAGCAAATCATAAACCAGTGGGATTTAGACTTTTACGATTCTCACTCCATCTCTCTTTTCGACATCACATTTCATGCCGAAGCTCTCTTTGGAGAAAAAGTCACCGTCCGCCATCACATCGACGGTCCTGACGCAATAGCACAAATAGAAAATGCCGACGGCAAAATTCTCACCGCAGCCCACATTATTTTCAAATAATTGTAAACGTATTTAGAGAGTGCGCTTAGAATGCAATATATTCTCGCGGACTCAGCTGGGTACCGGCGTGCCAAAGTTCAATGCCAAGAATGTGCTGTGACTGCGACATTGCCCCAATGCGAGTGCCGGCATTGACTTTTTCCCCTTTGCGCACATATGCAGTAGCAATTCCTGAATAAAGCGACATAAAATCCTGTGGATGTTGCACAACTATCGTAATTCCTTGATTTGCCACATAATACTCAGCCACCACTGTTCCGCGATAAATACTTGACACCTGGGCATTTACAGGTGTAATGAGCATTAGGCTCTTACCTGCTTCAATCCCCTCCTCTGAAAATTTTGCACCCACAACTGGCACAAAAAAAGTCATTCCTTCTGCCGCAATAGGCGAAAGCACAGACAGATTATACTTTTCTCGCTGCTCATATTGCTTCACAAACTTTCGCTCGTTTTCTGATGTTGGAAGTATAGAGTCTGCCGGCAGCGCAGAGATGCTATCCTGCTTTAATACCGGGATTTCTTCTGTCATACTATCGCTCATCACTGCCATTATATTCTCCAGATAGTCATTTTGGATTGCCGCCACCGTTGAAAGTGAGTCCAGCTTGCGGTATAATTCCTCATAATTATCACGCTCCTCGCTCCGTATAAATCCCGGCAGCATACGCTTAACCGGCGTAAACGCCACAACTGCTACGCCTACCAGCACTGCAATGATAAAAAATGCACCAAGAGCAAACATTATCCTGCTCATTGTCAGGCGAATACTAAAAACCTCGGCGAAGCGGTTCATATCGCTCACCGCCACGCGCCACAGACGTTTGACCGTCTGCTTTTCGCCGCCTTTGCTTTCCTTATTTTTTTCCGTTTCTGACATCCTAATTATTTGTGGCGCAAAGGTACATAAAAAAGATAAATTTTTACGCCCGGTGTATAAGAAAAATCAA